>JAURNO010000110.1 GCA_030830145.1 Verrucomicrobiota bacterium | reverse complement strand
ATGAGCATTTGAACACCTTTGTTCTTAAATGCGCTTCCGGGGATAACCCCTACGAACTTTAGAGAAAGAATAGCTTTACGGATGGCGAGTTTGAGTTCGTCTTGCGAAATGTCTTCTCCGCCAAGGTACTTTTCTGCAATTTCATCGTCAAAATCAGATACCGCCTCTATAAGAGATTCGCGGTATTCTTCAGCCTGACTTTGGAGTTCAGAGGGAATTTCAACATAGTCGAATTTGACCCCAGATTCATCGCTTGCATCGTAAACACACGCTTTCATCTTAACAAGATCAATGAGCCCGTTGAATTGGTCCTCGGCACCAATGGCCAAATAGAGAGGATGTGCATTTGCCCCTAACTTGTCTCGCATTGTTTGGACCGCATTCAGGAAATCCGATCCCATCCGATCCATCTTGTTGATGAAAGCCAAGCGAGGGACGCTGTATTTGTCCATTTGCCGCCATACTGTCTCGGATTGCGGTTGCACACCTTCGACAGAAGTAAAAACTGCAACAGCTCCATCCAGTACACGCAAGGAACGCTCTACCTCAGCGGTGAAATCAACGTGACCAGGAGTATCGATAATATTAATACGATGATCGATTCCAGTGAAAGGACCGTCACTCGTAGTCCAACCGCAGGATATTGCGGCTGAGGTTATGGTAATGCCCCGTTCACGTTCTTGCTCCATCCAATCGGTTACCGCAGCTCCCTCATGAACTTCGCCAATCTTGTGGATAACTCCTGAATAAAAAAGGACACGCTCGGTGCATGTGGTTTTGCCAGCATCGATGTGTGCAGCTATTCCGATATTTCTGGTATGCTCAAGTACCGTAGGGCGCTCACTTGAATTCGCAGAGGAAAATTGACCGTCTTGGCTCATTTGAAAAGAATAATTACCGCTTTACCAACGAAGGTGGGCGAATGCACGATTGGCTTGCGCCATCTTGTGAGTTTCCTCGCGTTTTTTCACCACGGAGCCAGTATTATTGTATGCGTCAATCAGTTCAGTGGCCAAGGACTCTGACATGGTTGATCCCTTTCGGGCGGATGCAGCTTTTACAACCCAACGGAAAGCTAAACTCTGCTGGCGCTCAAATGGGACTTCGATCGGTACTTGATAGGTTGCACCGCCGACTCGACGACTCTTTACCTCGATTTTAGGACGGATGTTTTCCAATGCACCAAGAACAAGTTCGACTGGGTTACCCTTTTCGAGTTTTTCCGCCATTTTCTCAATCGCACCGTATACGATACGCTGTGCGATTGATTTCTTACCGCTCTTCATGACTGAATTAACCAGTGTACTGATCAACGGACTCCCATGAAGAGGATCCGGTATTCCTGGTCGTTTGGTTGCTTTGCGTCGACGTGACATGGCTATTTCCTAGGTCGTTTTACTCCGTATTTGGAGCGGCTTCTCCTGCGCTTCTCAACACCTTGGCAATCCAAAGTGCCTCGAACAATGTGGTAGCGAACACCATTCAAGTCCTTGACTCTGCCTCCACGAAGCAAAACAATACTGTGTTCTTGGAGGGTGTGTCCCTCGTCGGGTATGTAAGCAATAACTTCATGGCCAGTCGTCAGGCGCACTTTGGCTACCTTGCGGATGGCGGAATTCGGTTTTTTAGGCGTTCTTGTGGTGACTTGCACACAGACGCCTCTGCGAAAAGGGCAAGCCTTTAGTGCAGGTGATTTGGTCTTGGCTTTTTGCAAGCGACGACCTTTGCGAACCAGTTGGTTAATCGTAGGCATGGAGTAGGAATTTAAGGAAAAACGATAAGTAGTAACGTATAATTGATTTAGCTCAAGTCTTTTTTATCGTTAAATGAGATCTCTGTTTACTTACTATACAACTTCTTCCTGAGCTACTTCGGGTTTTCCGGAGCCCAGACTATCTATCTTGAGTCTACGCCACTTAGGTAGACCAGTACCGGCTGGAATCAAGTGTCCCATGATGACGTTTTCCTTGAAACCTTTGAGCTCATCAACCTTCCCCAGCGTTGCTGCGTTGGTAAGAACCCGAGTAGTTTCCTGGAAAGAAGCTGCGGATATGAAACTGTCCGTTTCCAAAGAAGCCTTGGTTATTCCCAAAAGGATAGGCTCGCCTTCGGCTGGCTTTCCACCTTTCTCGGCAATCAGATCATTCGCATCCATAAAGGCGAATCTGTCGATTTGATCGCCCCAAAAGAAGTCCGTGTCGCCAGTATCGGTAATACGAACCTTGAAAAGCATTCGTGAAATGATGACCTCGAGGTGCTTGTCGCTGATGGTAACCCCTTGCAAACGATAAACCTTTTGAATTTCCTCAATGAGATACTCTTGGACGGCAGATGGTCCGAGTATCTCCAAGATTTCATGCGGATCCTTGGCGCCCTCCGTGATCAATTGACCTTTCTGTACAAAGTCGCCAGGCTGAACAAGAACGTGTTTTCCGTGAGGAATAAGGTGTTCCTCCACTTGGCCAGACTCTTCGTTGGTGACTAGAAGCCTCTTTTTGGATCGAAGGGTACCCGCCTCGGATACAATACCGTCTATTTTCGCCATCTGTCCAACATTACCTTCTTTTGGTCTTCGGGCCTCAAAGAGTTCTGCGACCCTCGGCAATCCCCCCGTTATATCTTGGGTTTTAGAAGCCTGTCTTGGAGTTTTGGCAATAATTGATCCTGCATCTATTTTAGTTCCTTCATCAACTGCAACCTGAGCTCCAGTTGGAACGGAATAAGTCGCCAAAGCGTTTCCGCTGGAGTCCTTTACTATAACTTGGGGATGCAAGTCTTCTTTGTGCTCGATGACAACCATGGACCTACCTCCCGATGCATCTCTTTCAACTTTGGTCGTAACACTCGGAAGCATGTCTTCAAATGCGATTGTTCCTTTCTTTTCGGAAAGAATCGGAATATTGTAAGGGTCCCATTGGGCAAGTAGTGCTTCTTCTTCGGCCATATCGCCGTCCTTGTAATGCAAGAGGGCACCAGCAGGGATGGGATAATCGTCCACGATCCGGTCATCTGCATCCAAAACTTGAATGGATCCTGTTTTATTCAGCGTCACTTGCTGCTGGCTTGCAAGAGTAACCAACCTGAGTCCCTTGAACTTGAGTTTACCAGCCTTACGAATGTTAATCACGGGATCTTCGCGACCAGCACTGGCAATACCTCCGATATGGAAGGTTCTCATGGTCAACTGCGTACCGGGTTCTCCAATCGATTGTGCCGCAATAATTCCAACGGAGGAACCCTCCTTAACCAAACTATTTGTGGAGGGGTCAATACCATACTCCAAGGCAGTCAGACCATTCTTAATACGACTCGACAGCGGGGACATCATGCGAACTCTCGTAATGCCAAGGGCGTCAATCTTTGAAGCAATTTCTTCGGTTACCAAAGCACCTGACGCAACTACTTTTTCGGATGGATTGGAAGGATCGTATACATCGTCAGTCGAATACCTTCCGATTATCCTGTCTCGAAGAGGAACCACTTCATTGTCGCCCTCCATGATTGCTTTCTTAACCACGCCGTCTCTTCGTCCGTCATCCTTGCATACGATAATGCAATCCATTGCTACGTCACAGAGTTTTCTGGTCAAATAGCCAGCATCCGCAGTTTTCAAAGCCGTATCCGCCAGGCCTTTCCGAGCACCATGAGTCGACATAAAATATTCAAGGACAGAAAGTCCCTCGCGGAAGGAAGCAAGGATAGGTTGCTCGATAATCTCACCGGAAGGTTTGGCCATCAACCCACGCATTCCGCATAATTGCCGTACTTGCTGACGGTTACCTCGTGCTCCGGAGTCCATCATGAGATATACAGGGTTAATGGTATCTTTGCCCAAATTGTGTTCCAATGACTTGAAAACCTCTTTGGCAATGTCGTCGGTGGCAGTTGTCCAAACATCGATGATTTTGTTATGGCGCTCACCGCGGGTAATGATCCCTTTCTTGAATTGATCCTCGATTTTATCGATTTCCTTACGAGCAACTGAGATTCTCTTTTTCTTTTCGGAAGGAATGATCATATCGAAAATTCCAATCGAAATCCCTGCTTTCGTCGCCATATCGAACCCAAGTTCCTTGAGACGGTCAAGAGACTCAATTGTTTCTTCTTTTCCTTTGAGCTTGAAGGTCTCAAGAATGAGATTCCCCAAATCGCCCTTTAGTGCAGGTTGGTTGAAAAAACCAAGTTCATCTGGCCAAATTGTGTTGAATAGGACACGTCCGACTGTAGTTCTAATAACAGTTCTCTTAGTAATCCCGTACAAGGTTTCACGACCTTTGTCGGGATTCTTGAGATCAATCCAATCATGAAGGTGAAGAACGCCTTCTTGAAGTGCCCCCAGCGCTTCCTCCAAGGAACCGATCAAAGGACATTTATCCTCTGGGTTGGACTCGCCGGATTTGGGGTTCATGGTAAGAAAGTATGAACCCAGAACAATATCTTGAGAAGGGGTCAGGATTGGCTTTCCACTTGAGGGAGAGAAAATGTTATGAGTCGCCATCATCAAAAGCTTTGCTTCCATGATCGCTTCTACCGACAACGGGACGTGAACGGCCATTTGGTCTCCATCAAAATCTGCATTATAAGCCGTGCAAATCAATGGATGTACTCGTATTGCGTTTCCTTCAATCAGAACTGGTTCGAAAGCCTGAATGGACAAGCGGTGAAGGGTGGGTGCCCGATTAAGAAGAACGGGGTGCCCTTTGGTTACCTCCTCTAAAATGTCCCAAACTTCAGGGGATCTGCTTTCGATCATTTTACGGGCACCGCGGACGGTATGAACAAAACCAAGTTCCTTGAGGCGACGAATGATAAACGGCTCAAAAAGAATAAGGGCCATTTTCTTGGGCAATCCGCATTGGTGCAATTTAAGTTCGGGTCCAATGACAATTACCGATCTACCAGAATAATCAACGCGCTTACCCAATAAATTTTGCCGAAAACGACCCTGTTTGCCTTTCAGCATATCACTGAGTGACTTGAGGGCTCGATTGCCGGATCCAGTTATGGCGCGACCATGCCTGCCATTGTCAAAAAGTGCATCCACGGCTTCCTGAAGCATGCGTTTTTCATTATGGATTATGACGTCCGGAGTCTTCAGTTGGAGAAGATTCTTCAGGCGGTTGTTTCGGTTAATCACGCGCCTGTACAAGTCGTTGAGATCACTCGTTGCAAAACGACCGCCCTCCAAAGGAACCAAGGGGCGCAGATCCGGTGGAATCACCGGTATGGAATCCAAGACCATCCACTCGGGAGAAGCACCGGAATTGATGAACCCTTGAATGACCTTTAGGCGACTGGATAGTTTCTTTTTAATCTGCTTTGACTTGGTGTCATGGACTTGATCGTAGAGATCCTCTAGCTCTTCTTCCAAATTGATGCGGCCAAGGACATCGCGGACTGCCTCTGCTCCCATCTTTGCTTCGAAATCATCGCCAAATTCATCTTGTGCTTCGCGAAATTCTTTATCCGAAAGCAATTGTTTTTCCTCCAGAGGAGTGCTACCTGGATCGGTAACCATGTACTGCTCATAATAGAGAACTCTTTCCAAGCTCTTTGCCGTCATATTGAGCAATAGACCCAAGCGGCTCGGCATACTCTTTAAAAACCAAATGTGTGAAACGGGGACGGCAAGTTCGATATGGCCCATGCGATCTCGTCGGACGCGAGATACGGTAACCTCGACTCCACATCGGTCACAAATAACATCTTTGTATTTGATGCGCTTATATTTACCGCAGGCACATTCATAGTCCCTAACCGGACCGAATATCTTCTGACAAAACAAACCTCCTGGTTCTGGTTTGAAAGTACGGTAATTAATGGTTTCAGGGTTCTTGACCTCACCTTTGGACCAAGAACGGATGACATCCGGAGAGGCTACCGTGATTGACACGCGGTCCATGGGTCCAACTTCTACACCTAATGCTTCGCTAACTGCTTCTACGCTCATATTTTGCCTTATGGTAAATTGTATAAATAAGTAGTTCGGAAAATCAGAGTGAATCAGCACCTAGGACCCGGATGTCCAAGCACAGACTCTGCATTTCTTTCATGAGAACGTTAAATGATTGGGGAGTACCAGCTTGTAAAGAATTGTCTCCCTTGACCAATGACTCATATATTTTGGTTCTTCCAGCTACATCATCCGATTTAACCGTGAGAATTTCCTGAAGAGTGTAAGCTGCTCCGTACGCCTCGAGTGCCCAAACCTCCATCTCCCCAAATCTCTGACCGCCATATTGCGCCTTCCCTCCAAGGGGTTGTTGCGTGATCAAACTGTAAGGGCCAACAGCACGGGCATGTATCTTACTTGAAACCAAATGATTTAGCTTCAGCATGTACATGTAGCCTACGACGATTTTTTGGTAAAAAGGTTCTCCCGTACAACCGTCGTAAAGAACTGATTTTCCGGTATCAGGAAGCTTGGCTTCCTTTAGGTACTCTTGGATGCGGTTTTCTGAAATACCGTCAAAAATTGGGGTTGCAACCTTAAGTCCTAATTTCTTGCAGGCCCAGCCCATATGAGTTTCCAAAACCTGTCCAACATTCATTCGACTTGGTACACCCAGAGGATTTAAGCAAATTTCGATTGGTGTTCCGTCGGGAAGGAAAGGCATGTCCTCTTCGGCAACTATCTTGGCAACAACGCCTTTGTTACCATGGCGACCTGCCATCTTGTCGCCAACGCGCATCTTTTGTTTTTTGGCTACGAAGACTCGAACATTCTTTATTGCCCCTTGGTTGATTGAATCACCTTGTTCAATGGCTTCTATCTTACGGTCGCGATCATCTTCGAGATCCTTGAACTTGGATTCATAGCTTTCGATAATTTCAAAAACTTTGATTCGAACCGGGGAAGGTGGAATTTCAATATACCTGTGAACCGAAGCAAGCCGACGCAACAGCGTCTTGGTTATTTTTCGATTCGATGGAATGATAATGTCTCCGGTCTCAACGTTTGTTACGTTCAGGGGTATTTTCTCGCCCAACAAAATGTTGGATAAAGATTCAGTCAGTTGCGCCCGGAGTTCCTCGGTTTGATTACGAAAATCCTCCTTGATCTGTTTCATTTGGCGACGGAAATCCGATGGAGAAAGTTTTTCCTGTTCGGCATCCGTTCGGCTGGAAACTTTAATGTCCATTACAATTCCTTGGGTTCCGGAAGGAACCTTCAGTGAACTATCTTTAACATCGGCGGCTTTCTCTCCGAAGATAGCACGCAACAATTTCTCTTCAGGTGCAAGATCCGTTTCACTCTTTGGCGTAATCTTGCCCACCAAGATGTCTCCTGGTCTCACTTCCGCACCAATCCGAACGACTCCCAGGTGATCAAGGTTTCTAAGAGCTTCCTCTCCGGCGTTCGGTATATCTCGAGTTATCTCTTCAGGTCCCAATTTAGTATCGCGAGCCGTAACCTCGAATTCTTCAATGTGAATCGAAGTGTAGATGTCGTCCTTGATCATTTTTTCCGAGATCAGAATAGCATCTTCGAAATTATAACCTTTCCAGGGCATGAAAGCCACGAGAATATTGCGACCCAAGGCAAGTTCGCCGGAATCAGTGCATGCACCATCGGCAAGAGCTTGGCCTACTTTTACTTTATCTCCCTTACGGACGATAGGCTTTTGGTTGAAACAAGTTCCGGCATTCGAACGAAGAAATTTTCGTAGATCGTAACAATAAATTCCGCGCTTATGATCGTTTCTAGGTTCCTTGAGAAAACGGGGGGGGAGGGTACCGTCGTCAGAAACGACAACGCGCATACCGTCGGCGAGCGCAACGATTCCTTCCGAATCCGACACAGTTACCGTCCGTGAATCTTCCGCTACCTTTTTTTCAATACCCGTACCCACCAACGGTGAGTCGGATTGTAACAAAGGCACCGCCTGCCTTTGCATGTTCGCACCCATAAGAGCACGGTTGGCATCATCGTGTTCAAGAAAGGGAATGAGACCGGCAGCTACGGATACAACCTGCTTCGGAGAAACATCCATGTACTCCACTTCCTTAGGGTCATATTCACCAACTTGGTCTCGATATCGACAAGTGACGCGTCCGGTCAATTTTCCAGAAGAAGAGTCAATCTCGCAATTTGCTTGAGCGATTAAGAATCTTTCTTCCTCAAAAGCATTGAGGTATTGAACATTCTTCGGATTTTTGTCGACGACGCCATTTTTGACAGGGTGATAAGGAGACTGAAGGAAACCGAACTCATCAATCCTAGCATATGTAGCTAGGGTATTTATGAGTCCGATATTTGGACCTTCCGGAGTCTCAATTGGACAAATACGCCCGTAATGCGTGGGGTGTACGTCACGAACCTCAAAGCCAGCCCTCTCTCTATTCAGTCCGCCGGGTCCAAGAGCCGAAAGTCGGCGCTTGTGCGTAAGTTCTGCCAAGGGATTGATTTGGTCCTTGAATTGACTCAATTGGCTACGAGCGAAAAAGTCT
The DNA here is from genome assembly GCA_030830145.1 of Verrucomicrobiota bacterium. Classification (GTDB taxonomy): domain Bacteria; phylum Verrucomicrobiota; class Verrucomicrobiia; order Opitutales; family Seribacteraceae; genus Seribacter. The sequence continues at coordinate 6,031 of JAURNO010000110.1, read as the reverse complement.
CTCACAACCGTAGTCAAAGCTTTCGGGTTAATAAGTTTGCCCGGAGTAAGAGATTCGACACCTTGATCGTAAAGCGTCATACGCTCTCGAACCACCCGTTCCGTTCTGGCTAATCCACTCCGGCAAACATTTGCCAAAAGTTCACCGACTGTACGGACTCGTCGATTTCCCAAGTGGTCGATATCATCAATACCCATGTCGAAAATAGAACCAGCGTCCTCGCGAGCTTTCTGTTCATTACTCTTGCCGCGCTTCAGGTCAGTAAGCTTGCGAGTAGCCGCTACCAAATCTTCAACAGTGGTGATTCTGACATCGAGAGGAGTATCGAGATTAAGCTTCAAGTTGAGCATGTGGCGACCAACCTTAGCCAAGTCATAGCGCTTGGAATCAAGAAACAATCTTTTGATTAAAGCTTCCGCATTCGTGCTGTCGGGTGGCTCGCCGGGTCGCAGTTTCTTGTAAATTTCCTTAAGAGCTTCGTCTTTGTTTTTGGTCGTATCCTTCTTGAGACAACGAATGATGGCACCTTCGTCTACTGAGGTGTCTATGGCTCGAAGCTTGGATTCTCCTGCCTTCTGAAATGCACGTAGATAAGTTTTAGTCAAAGGCTCAAAAGCTTTAGCAAGGACTGCACCTTTTGCACGGTCGAACATAGGCTCGACTAATACATAATTGGATACATTGTCTTTCTTTAACAAATCTTCAATCGAAAGAGTATCTATGTCATAAAACAGCTCAATGATCTTTTGATCGGAATCTTTGTCTTTGTCGGGATCCCAGTCCAAGAGCGCCCGCAAAAAAGTGGTAATAAGGAACTTGCGACGGCGGCGACGGCGATCCAAATATACATAAAGCAAATCATGCTGGTCGAACTGAGCTTCTATCCAAGTACCTCGATCTGGAATAATTCTAAATCCATGCAAGGTTTTGCCACTAGTATGAGTGGATTCCTCGAAACTTACGCCTGGCGAGCGGTGAAGTTGACTGACAACGACCCGCTCGGCACCGTTAATAATAAAGGATCCCCGTTCGGTGACAGTAGGAAGTTCGCCCATGAAAATCTCTTCCTCGCTGTAAAAGGGCTTGCTTTGACCTTCGACCTCAAGGCGCAACCTTAGCTTCACCTGAAGTGGAGCTGCATAGGTACAATTTTGATCAATGCAGTCCATTTCAGTAAGCTTGGAGTCACCCACCGAATAACTGACGTATTCAAGACGAGATTTTTCATCATAACTGAGTATGGGAAAAACTTCCTTGAATACAGCCTCCAACCCAGCTTGCTTGCGATGTGTTGCGGGTACGTCCCGTTGCAAAAAATCATGAAAGGAATCGACTTGATTTTGAATCAAGTTCGGGGGATCAATGACTTCGGATAGTTTACCGAAATTTAGTCTTTTTTTTGAATCCATGACGATTTTATCTGAATTGAAGAGGGTTGGAAAGAAACTGAAAAAGCCGCAGGCTGACTAGCAACCGTACGGCTTAGTTTAAATTTAGAGGAAAAAGAAAAGAAACATTACTTAATTTCAGCTTTGGCTCCAGCAGCTTCGAGTTTCTTGGATACCTCTTCTGCTTCATCCTTGGAAACACCTTCTTTTACTGGTTTGGGTGCTCCTTCGACGAGTTCTTTTGCTTCCTTAAGTCCTAGTCCGGTGATAGCTCGGACTTCCTTGATGACGGCGATTTTGTTGCCGCCAAATTCGGTAAGAACAACATCGAATTCACTCTTTTCTTCAGATGCTGAGTCAGCGTCTCCGCCTCCTGCTGGTGCTGCTACTGCAACAGCAGCTGGTGCTGCGGCGCTCACTCCCCATTTCTCTTCGAGTTCCTTGACGAGATCCGCTATCTCAATTACGGATTGGCCGCTGAGCCAATCTACTACTTGGTCTTTAGTTATGTCTGACATGTTTAATATACCTCCTTGCCTGAATATGATTAGTTCCTATCGGAGTTTAAGGGCTAAACCCCTAATTTCTTCTAGGTTGGTGGTTGTTATTTATTTTTTTTGGACAGGTTTGTCCTCAAAAGTTTGATGAAAATTAGTTTTTGTCTTGTTTTGCTTTGAGCACGGTTACCAAACCGCGCGATGGTGCACTAAGAACTCCGACAAGTTGAGTCGCCGAAGTATTGAATAATGAAAGAAGCTGCGAACGCAGGCCTTCAAGGCCGGGTAACTTAGATAGCTTTTTAACATCTTCAGCTGTGAGTAGACGATCACCAAGGGTCCCAGCCTTAACCGAAACTTTCTTGGTGTCCTTGAAGTACAAATCGAGTGCCTTTGCAACTGCAGATGCATCATCACCACCGATAACAATGGCGGTGTGCCCGGTTAGGTGTTCTGACAAATCAGGCAGGTTTTTTTCTTTTGCTGCAAGTTTGAGGGATGAATTCTTTACAACATGAAATTCTGCACCTCTTTCAGCCAATTTACTTCTTAGCTCGGTCGTTTCTTCGACATTGATACCTTGGTAGTCAGTCAAGAAAACATACTCCGAACGTGAGAGGTAGTCCGAAGCCTCCTTTACCAAATATTCTTTTTCAGGTCTCATTGTATTTTTAGGATTGGGCTATGGAAGATCGATCAATGCGAACGCTAGGGCTCATAGTGCTACTTATGTAGATCGTTTTGACGAATCTACCCTTGAGCCCTTCAGGTCGGGAGCCCATCACCGCCTCCAGGGCTGAGTTGGCATTCTCTTGCAATTGCTCTTGCGAAAAGGAACGCTTGCCAATTACAACTGCGAGGGACCCCGTCTTATCCATTTTGAATTCAACCCTGCCGGCTTTGACTGCATTGACTGCTTCAGCTATGTCATCAGTCACAGTACCTGCTTTAGGAGTTGGCATAAGCCCGCGTGGTCCAAGTACCCTTGCGATAGAACGGACGGACTTCATGGCACCAGTAGTTGAAACTGCGACGTCAAAGTCCATCCAGCCGTCTTTAATTTTAGAGATAAGTTCCTCCAAGCCCGCCATGTCAGCACCAGCTGAAAGTGCTTCATCAGGCTTCTCCGTGAAAACTAAGACTTTGATTTCTTTTCCGCTTCCATGAGGCAAATTAACCGTTCCCCTGACTGCCAAAGAGCTCTGTTTGGGATCGACGCCCAATGAAAAGGAAAGTTCAACGGTTTCATCAAATTTTGTTTTTCCGAAAGTCTCAAGTCTGCCCAATGCATCAACTAGGCTCAATTCGTCATCGACGGAAAAATTCTTAACTGAATTTTTATATCTTTTACTGCGTGCGATCATTATTTTAGAAGAATTTTGTTAATTGACTTCAATGCCCATACTCCGAGCCGTGCCTTCGATAATTCTGCAGGCAGCTTCTTCATCGGTAGCGTTAAGATCGTTCTGTTTGGTCTTAACGATTTCCTTAACCTGATCCTTGGTAACCACTCCTACCTTCTCTCGATTCGGAACACCAGATCCCTTGGCCAAACCGGCAGCCTTTTTGAGAAGAACCGCTGCAGGAGGTGATTTTAATATAAAGCTAAAGGAACGATCCGAATATACGGTTATTACTACGGGTAAGATCAGCCCTGATTGGTCTTTGGTCTTGGCGTTGAACTCCTTACAAAAACCCATTATGTTTACGCCTTGAGCACCCAAAGCGGGACCTACGGGAGGTGCCGGATTTGCAGCACCTGCTGGCAATTGAAGTTTGATTTGTCCTACTGCTTTTTTTGCCATGGTAAATAATTTATTCTTCGTCCGCTTTTTCTACTTGCCAAAACTCGAGTTCGACGGGAGTGAACCTACCGAAAATAGAAACGGAAACTTTAAGAGTCCCTTTTTCGGCATCAATGTCTTCGATTTCACCGGTAAGATTGAGAAAGGGACCGTCAAGAATTTTGACGACCTCGCCTTTGCCGAATTTAACTTTGGGTACTTCTTTCCCTTTAGCATCGTCGACTTGTCGAAGAATTCTTCCGATTTCATCCTCCCCGAGTGGAGTTGGGTTTTCACGACCTATGAAATTGATGACTCCATCCGTTTCTTTGACCTTGTACCAAGGATTCTTAAGAAGATTACCCTGTGGATCGAACAGTTTCATTTCCACAAAGACATAGCCCGGGTAAAATTTTCTGTCCCTTTGTCTTTTCTTGCCGTTCTTAACTTCCGATACTGTCTCAATCGGAACCAATATTTCATTCAAGGAACGGGCAAATTCTTCACTCTCCTCCTTATACTTGCAAAGGTAGCGCTTAACCTTGTCTTCGTGATTAGACAAGCACTGAATAGCGTACCATTTGAGTTCGGTGGAAATTTCTGCACTCATTAGAAACGCTGGTTAACCCTCTCGTATTAATTGGGTAAAATATTCCACCCAATTAGACAAAGAAAAATCGCTCACTGAAATGAAAAATCCCAAAATTGCTACACCTAAAACCACTACTAAGGTGGATCCACGCAACTCCTGGAAATCGGGCCAACTTGCCTTGGATAATTCCTGCATGGTTTCCTTATAAAAGGTTCGGATTTTAGAGAATGGATTCACTTTATTTTCGATAAATAGTGGCGGGAGAAGAGGGACTCGAACCCCCAGCCTACGGTTTTGGAGACCGGTGCTCTACCAGTTGAGCTATTCTCCCAAGTAAACGATTGTTATCGAAAGGTAGCGCATGGAAGAAATTATAGAATGTCCGATATGTTACCGGCACCAATCGTTTTTCCGCCTTCTCTTATTGCAAAACGTTGGCCTGGTTCCATCGCTATGGATTTCTGAAGATCTATTGTAACTGCCAAGTTGTCTCCGGGCATAACCATTTCGACTCCATCGGGAAGTTCAACGACTCCGGTCACATCGGCAGTGCCAAAGAAAAACTGAGGTCGGTAACCCTTGAAAAAAGGTGTGTGCCGGCCGCCTTCTTCTTTGTTCAATACATAAATTTGAGCTTTGGCTTTGGTGTGGGGCTTGATGCTGCCTGGGGCTGCAATTACATGTCCGCGTTGAATGTCGGCTTTTTCAACTCCACGAAGCAAAATTCCGACGTTGTCACCGGCTTGTCCTTCACCCAATTCCTTGCGGAACATTTCGACTCCAGTGCAAGTAGTAGTTCGAGATTCACCAAGACCCACGATCTCAATTTCTTCTCCTACTTTGACCATTCCGCGTTCGATGCGGCCAGTCGCCACGGTACCTCGACCAGTAATGGTGAAGACATCCTCAACGGACATAAGAAGCGGTTTGTCGACATCTCGAACGGGTTCGGCAACTTCGCTATCTACGGCATCCATGAGCTTTTGTATGGCGGGAAGACCAAGTTCACCTTCGTCATCGTCGAGTGCTTTGGTCGCAGAACCACGAATGATTTGTGCATTGTCTCCGTCGAACTCATATTTACTAAGCAAATCTCGAATCTCCATGTCGACAAGCTCGACTAATTCTTCGTCGTCGCCGGACATCAAATCGCATTTGTTAAGGAATACGACTAAATTGGGTACATCAACCTGACGAGCAAGAAGAATGTGCTCTCTCGTTTGAGGCATAGGGCCGGTGGTAGCATCAACTACAAGGATTGCACCATCCATTTGCGCGGCACCCGTAATCATGTTTTTAACGAAATCGGCGTGGCCGGGGCAATCGACATGAGCGTAGTGACGTGATTCCGTTTCGTACTCTACATGAGAAACGGCAATGGTGACGATCTTCTTGTCATCACGAACCGTACCGCCTTTGGCAATGTCGGCATATGTTTTGACTTCAGCAAGACCCAATCTTGCTTGTGCGTGAAGGATCGCTGTGGTGAGAGTCGTCTTACCATGATCCACGTGACCGATGGTGCCTACGTTTACGTGAGGTTTTGTGCGCTGGAACTGTTCTTTGGCCATTGATTTGACTAGGTTGAGTGTTATGTGGAGCCCACGAGCGGATTTGAACCGCCGACCTCGTCCTTACCAAGGACGCGCTCTACCGACTGAGCTACATGGGCGGAGGGGCATGGGGTTAATTTTGAGAAAAGCGTTTCAGAGTAGATTATGTTTTCAGTATGTCAAGCAAAACGATTGTAAAATACTAACAGGAGTGCCT
>JAURNO010000109.1 GCA_030830145.1 Verrucomicrobiota bacterium | reverse complement strand
CTACTTGGATGATTGCATGAAATGGGGAAAGCAAGTTTCCTGGCGGATTAAGGAGCATGGTGGCGGGCTTTATGAAAGCGGGTCTTATCCGCTGGTTTGCGGCCAGATTTGGTATGGTTGCTATCGGGCGAAGAAGGATGAGCTGATGATGCAGCCCACCCTTGCATTTCTCGAAGACCCAAAGGTTGAGAATCCCGTGTCCGCTCCGGGGAAATGGTATTTGGAAAACACGGGGCATCGATTTGTCGATGGGCTGTTTACCGCACCTCCACTATTCGTAATGCTGTATCAAATGACGGGGGATGCAAAATACGTGGATTGGATGGATGCCTGCTTTTGGGATGTGCACAAAGAAATCTTTGACCACGATGCGGGCCTATTCTATCGGGACGCTCGTTCCAAACCCCGGAAGACGAAGAACGGGAAAAAAGTGTTATGGTCCCGGGGTAACGGGTGGGCTTTTGGCGGGCTGACCCGAATCCTGAAGTATCTTCCTAGCGAGCATCCCTCTTACCCAAAGTACAAATCTTTATATACCCAAATGGCCGAGTCATTGGCAAAGCGACAACAAGCCGATGGGTTCTGGCGAAGCAACCTTGATGATCCTGAGCAATTTACCATGAAGGAAAGCAGCGGAACCGGGTTCTTCTGCTACGGCATCGCCTGGGGAATCAATAATGGGATCTTAAACAAAGAGCGCTTTCTTCCGGCTGCAAGGAAGGCATGGACGGCGCTTGCTTCGGTTGTTAATGAAGACGGCCAGGTCGGATGGAGTCAACCCGCCGGCGGTGGTCCCGGCAAGGTTGTGGAAGCAGATACCTCGAAATTTGGTATCGGTATATTCCTTCTAGCAGCTAGCGAAATTCATCTACTTTTTGCAAATGAAGGAAATAAACAATGAATAAGTTAAGTCTATTATGCCTGTTAACTATACTGAGTACAGGCTGTATCGGGGCGATTAAAGAGTACGATGTCTGTGTATACGGCGGTACGCCGGGCGGAATCACAGCCGCAATTTCCGCAGCACGGGAAGGAGCTTCGGTCGTGCTCCTTGAGCAGACCCGACATGTGGGCGGGCTGACCACGAGCGGCTTGAACCGCGATGAGTGCAACCACCTGGATCGCCAGACGTTGGGTGGCCTTTGTGAACAGTTTCTTGAAGAGGCCGTCAAACGAAGTAACGGCAGGTGGACGGAGGGCAATAGCCGCACTTGGCAGTCCGGAATCGCCGAGTGGGTTTTCCTCGAAATGCTGAAGAAAGATGGTGTGGAGGTACGATATGAGCAGCTGCTCGATCAGGTAGAGAAAGACGGTACCCGAATCACTGAGCTTCGTGTGCAGGGCGGTGAGAGCTACCGGGCGAAGGTCTTCATCGACGCCACCTACGAAGGCGACTTGATGGCGAAGGCTGGGGTTTCCTATGCCATCGGGCGCGAGTCTGCGGAGCAATATGGTGAATCGATTGCCGGGGTTCGCTACCTCGACGACAAGGTCGCCATCTCCCCTTTCGATGACGACGGCAAACTGCTTTTTGGTGTGATGCCAGGCAAGCCGCCGGTGGCTGGTTCTGCGAGCGAGGTTCCGATCTGCTACAACGTCCGCCTGAATCTTACCACCGAGGAGGCCAATCGGGTCCCGATTAAGAAACCGAGCAGCTACGACCCGATGCAACACGAATTGCTGGCACGCGCTCTCGAAGCGGGCTTGCTGAAAAACCTCACCTCCATTATCGGTATCTACCCAATGGGAGAAAGCAGTAAGCGGGAGCTGAATAATCGCCAGTTTTCAATCGTTTCCATGAGCATTCCGGGTGCACAAACTCCTTGGGCTGAGGCCAGTTTTGAAGAGCGGGAAGTGATTCACCAAAAATACCGGGACTATACCCACGGCATGCTTTGGTTCCTGAAAACGGATCTCCGGGTACCCGAGCGCATTCGCAGCGAGATGGCACCGTATGGGTTCTGTAAAGACGAGTGGGCCGACAACGACCATTGGCCCTACTATCTCTACATCCGTGCGGCCCGTCGTATGCAAGGGGAGATCATCCTCACGGAAGCCGATGTCATCGAAGATGTAGACAAGGAAGATGTGATCCATGTCGGCTCTCACTTCATCGACTGCCACCACGCGGCACGCTATGTTTCGGACTCCGGCCACATCATCAACGAGGGACGGATCTGGAAAGTGGGGACGCGGTTCGACATTCCCTATCGCGCCATCACCCCAAAGGCCAGCGAGTGCTCCAACTTGTTAGTACCGGTATGTGCCTCGGCCAGTCATGTCGCCTTCTGTACCATCCGGTTGGAGCCCACCTGGATGCACCTGGGCGAGGCGGCCGGGATCGCTGCCGTCATGACCGCAAAGTTAGGGGAATCAGTACAGGAGGTTGATGTCAAATCACTGCAGGCTCGCTTACTGGAATTAGGTATACCCCTTGAGCATCCCGTAGGGCCGATGGCCTATGAAAAGAAGCGCGGCAAACCCAGAACGTTTTCGCCTGACGATGTGGTGAAGGAATTCTTCGCCAGTGCCGATAAGAATGGAGATGGAATGGCATCCCAGTCCGAATGGAATTCGGCGAGGCCCACATGGGAGTGGCTCTTTGATCCTATGGACAAAGACAAGAACGGACAACTCGACCGGGCCGAGTATAAAGCCTTCCAGGATTTCAAAAAGGAGAACGCTGACTGGCGAAAAACAT
>JAURNO010000108.1 GCA_030830145.1 Verrucomicrobiota bacterium | reverse complement strand
TGGCCGTTAGCGAGAGTGGAGAGAACCTTGGAAAGGGGCATGGCGACCTTGGTTTGACCAATGAACAAACCCGATATTCGGAAGGTCCTCTTACGATGCTCATCCCTCTTTTGACAGCGTCTGCCGTCGTACTCGTAATCGGCATCTATAACCAAGAAGTCGTCGACTTGATCGAAATCTTTCTCGACCCCTTCGACCTGCCCGGGGAACCGGAAAGCAAATGACCGCCCCCGTGATTATCGAGGACATTCGTCCCTTTCTGGCTTTCCTTATTCCGTTGGTGGGGGTGATCGGCATAGTCTGGGCGGGAGAGGGGCGCAAGAACCTACGCGAAACCTTCACCTTCATTGCCGCCATTGCCCAAGCATCCGTCGTTTTGTCGATGGTCCCCGAGGTTTTGGGCGGTGTGAATTTCGAATACAATATTTGGCAGGTCTTCACCAACGTGCCTTTACTTTTGCGGGTGGATGGTCCGGGGCTTCTTTTCGCATGCGTCGCTTCCATTCTATGGATTGCCACTACTCTGTATGCGGTCGGATATATGCGTGGTCTACACGAACATGCTCAAACCCGTTTCTACGCGTTTTTCGCGATCTCTCTTTCGGCGACTATGGGGGTCGCGTTTTCAGCCAACCTGCTGACCATCTATTTCTTTTACGAGATGCTTTCGGTCTCCACTTTTCCACTGGTCACTCACATGCAGGACAAAGCCGCCCGTACGGGTGGTAGGACTTACCTGGGTTATTTGCTCTTTACGTCGCTCTGCCTGCTGCTCCCTGCTTTGAGTTGGTGTTACGTATGGCTGGATGGCGGACAGATCACGATGGATTTTCTCGGCGACGTCGGACAGGTGGGAGAATTCACGCAGACGACTCAAATGATTCTTCTGCTCCTTTTTACCTTTGGCTTCGCCAAGGCGGGGCTCATGCCTTTGCACTCCTGGCTGCCCGGAGCCATGGTGGCGCCGACTCCCGTGTCGGCGCTTCTTCATGCCGTTGCGGTGGTCAAGGTCGGCGTCTTTTGTTTGTACCGGGTCTATGCCGACGTCTTTGGTTTCGAGGTCCTCCGTTCTCTCGACGGGGAGGATTGGATGATCGGGATTGCGTGCGCCACTATTCTCATCTCCTCCCTCATTGCTCTATCCCAAGACAACCTGAAGCGCCGATTGGCTTTTTCCACAATCGGTCAACTCGGATACGTGGCTTTGGGCGTTACCTTGGCCACCAAAGACGGGGCAGGGGGGTCGGTCCTGCATATTGCCATGCATGCCTGTGGAAAGATCACCCTTTTCTTTTGCGCAGGAGCCATTTTCGTGGCAACGGGCAAGAAGTACGTCAGCCAACTGCGCGGTTTGGGAAGGAAAATGCCCGTCACCATGGGGGCCTTCATGATCGGTTCGCTCAGTGTGATCGGTTTGCCACCCCTTGGTGGATTCGTCAGTAAATGGTATCTGGCCATGGGGGCCATGGACCGGGACGCCCTTTGGGTCGTGGTCGTGCTCCTGATCAGTTCGTTGCTCAACGTCTTCTATCTTCTTCCGGTGGCGGTAACCGCATTTTTCCGTACCGAGGAATCGGAGGAGGATTCGGGAATCAAGGAGGCTCCTTGGCCTTGTGTGGTTCCTCTTGCCTTGACCGCTCTTGGGTGTTTCGTCCTCTTTTTCTTTTCTGGGCCCCTCTTGCGGTTGGCGGGGTTGGCAGAATAACAAAGTCGTGTCAGCATGAGCAAAAAAAGTAACAAGACAGACCAACGCGAGTATTGGTTGGACCGTCCGAAGAACGTTCGAAAGGTTATATTCGGCTTTTATGGACTTTGCGGATTGGTTCTGTTGATCGACTTGGTTTACAGTATGTTTTTCCACAAACATTCGTCCTTTGACCCGGATCTCGTTATTCACGACTTGGAAATCATTCCTACTTTTTATGGTATTTATGGTTTCGCCGCCTGCGTTGGTCTCGTTTACGTCTCAAAATTGATGAGAGGTTGGAAAGACAAGAAGTTCCTCATGAGGGACGAAGATTATTGGGAGAAATGAAATGAACTTTCTTGCAACCGGTATCGAACTCGGGAGTCATCCCGCAACCATGCTCCTCATTGGCGGCTTGCTCGCAGCCGTATTGAAAGGACGAGCGGCTTCCATCGTCATGGTGGTCGCTCCCTTGCTCGGCCTTTCAGTCGTCGTTGGATTGGAGACGGGATCCTTTTCCACGCTTTCGCTCTTTGGTTTCGAAATCAAATCGGTGGTGGTGGACAAACAGGCCAAGCTTTTTGGTTATTTATTCCATGTGGCAGCTCTAGTCGCCGGCATCTACTCGTTTCATATTCGGGATCGTTGGCAAGTTTCAATGGCCCTTTTATACGCTGCGTCGGCGGTGGGGGTTGCCTTTGCAGGAGATATGCTTTCGCTTTTTCTTTGGTGGGAAGCTTTGGCCCTCACTTCGGTCTTTCAGATCTGGGGGAGACGAACCAAGGAGGCCGAAGAATCGGGCTTCCGGTACCTTTTCTTTCATGTCTCTTCGGGGCTTCTTCTTCTGGCCGGAATCATCATTCGTTACCATGGAGAGGGTGAAACGGCCTTTTCGCTCGACCCCTTGACTCAGGACTTGGAAGCCGGAGACCTCGGAGCCCTTCTGATTTTGCTCGCAGTCGGAATCAAGGCCGCTTTTCCCGGTTTGCACGTTTGGTTAAAGGATGGCTACGCCGAAGCAACCCCGACGGGTCCGGTTTGGCTTTGCGCCTTCACCACCAAGTGCGCGGTTTGCATGCTTGCCCGCTTGTTTCCCGGTGCCGAGGTTTTGATCATAATTGGCGGGGTTATGGCAATGTTCCCGATCTTTTACGCCGTAATCGAGAATGACCTCAGGCGTGTTCTTTGTTACAGTAAAATCAATCAAATTGGATTTATGGTCGTGGGCATCGGCATCGGAACCGACCTGGCCATAGACGGAGCCATTGCTCACGCCTTTACCCACGTCATCTATAAGGGCTTGCTTTTCATGAGTATGGGGGCCGTTCTTTTCAGGACTGGCGAAATCAGAGGTTCGCACTTGGGGGGACTTTACAAATCAATGCCTTGGACTACTTGTTTTTGCATTGTGGGTGCGGCATCAATTTCCGCCTTCCCCTTGTTCAGTGGTTTTGTAAGCAAATCCATAATCATAACGGAAGCCGCCAAAAATGGTCATACCTTCATCTGGCTGTGTCTGCTTTTTGCTTCGGCGGGAGTCTTTCATCACGCTGGTATCAAAATTCCATTTTTCGCTTTCTTTGCTCATGACTCGGGTCTTCGTCCCAAGGAAGCCCCGGTCAACATGCTCATTGCGATGGGAATCTCCTCTTTCCTTTGCATATTCCTAGGGTGTAATTACCAGTGGTTGTATTCCATGCTTCCCAATGGAGCGGCAGGTTATTCTCCCTATGATGCAACGCATGTGATCACCCAATTCGAGATCCTTCTTTTTTCCGCCCTTGCTTTCACTCTGCTCAATCTTTGGGGCAAATACCCAAAGGAGCTTCCTTCGGTCAATCTCGACGTCGATTGGCTTTACCGGAAGGCGGGGCGAACCTTTATTAGTTCGGGCTCTGTTTTCTGGAATGGTTTAAATGAGCGGGTTCATACTCTCTTCATCGGCAAGGTGGTCGGGAAGGTTACCGAATTCACCAAGGCCGGACACGTTCATTTTCTCGATAGTATTTCGGGTCCTTTGCATCAAATGGGCTTGCTTGGAAAAGATTCCAAAACGAAGGCCAAGTCCAATCTGCACAAGCGCACGAGCTTGGGCGTTCACCGGGTTGGCTTGACTGCTCTTCTCGGCATTCTCTTTCTTGTCGGGCTTCTGATCCTTGCCTTTTAGTCCAAGAGAATTTTGATTCGATCAAAATACTTGCTTCTGCAAAAAGTTGGTGGTTTGTTTGATGCGTGTGGTTTCAATGGTGGAAAGCTCTCTTGCTTGCTGGTCTGGCGTCGTTCGGTTTTGCGTCTTGTCAACTTCTGGACCGAAACGCCAATTACATTCCCGAGGAAAAGGTTTGGCAGAAGATCAACGAGGAGGCTCCGGAAATGGGATTGGATCCCCATTTCGTCTATGCAATATGCCATGCCGAAAGCAGTTTGGATGCGAATGCAGAAAGCTCCGTTGCCAGGGGCATGATGCAATTGACCGAGGCTGCGTGGGTCGATGTTACGGAACTTCATTACCGGCAAGCCTTTGATTGGAAGACCAACCTGGAAGTGGGTATGCTTTACCTCAAACGATTGAAGGGCATGCTTGAAAGTCAGGGTGTATTTTCCTATCCACGTTTGGCGGCAAGTTACCGGTTTGGCTACGGAGCTCTCCGAAAGGAAAAGTTCATGGTGAGTCGGCTTCGAACGCCTCTTAACCGAATTTATCGAAAATTGTTTGCCGGAGAAACCTCGCCTGTGACTCCTCCTTCCTGATTTTGACTTATGGGAGCGAAGAGCCAAGTTAAACGCAGGGAACGTGGAGATCCTTCTCTGGTTTTGCCCCCTGCCTTCGAGGCCGACTTGAGCGGTTTCTTGTCTTGGGTGCAGTTGGAGAAGGGTCTGGCCGGGAATACCGTGAGTTCTTACGAAGCGGATTTGATCCAGTGCGCGGATTGTCTGTTTTCACTGGGGGTTGCGAATTGGCGGGAAGTCCGCATTGAGCACCTGTCCAAATGGTTGGCCTCGTTGACTGAAGACGCGTACGCGGTTTCCAGTTTGTCCCGCAAGCTCTCGGCCGTTCGGATGTTGGCGAAGTATTTGGTGGGAGAGGGCCTTCTCAAGGAGGATTTCACCGAACTGATGACCAATCCAAAGAAGCGTCGACTGTTGCCCGATTGTCTTGCCATTGATGAAATCGAAGCCTTCCTCGATGCTCCGGATTTAAATACCTCCCTTGGGAAAAGAGATCGGGCTTTGTTTGAGTTGATGTATGGCAGCGGGCTCAGGGTTTCGGAAATTAGCGCTTTGCCCATGAATGCCATTGATCCCGAGGAGGGTTTTGCCAGGATTTTTGGCAAAGGGTCCAAGGAGCGTGTCGTTCCGGTCGGCAGGCATGCTTGTTTGGCTATTCGGAATTATCTGCATGGCGGAAGACCTCAATTGATGAAAGACGGAACGGGAGGGGAATTGTTTCTGAGTATGCGGGGACGGGGGATTTCACGAAAAATGATTTGGGTACTGGTCAAGAGTTATGCAAAGAAGGCGGGAATCGAGAAGAACGTGACTCCTCACGGTTTGCGGCACTCCTTCGCCACCCATTTGCTGATGGGTGGGGCGGACGTTCGAGCGGTTCAGGAAATGCTGGGCCATGCGGACGTCGGGACAACTCAAATCTACACCCAAGTAGAGGCGGAACGCCTTCTTGACGAGCATGCGAACTTCCATCCTTTGGCGCGTTCCGGAGGTTAAAAAAAGAAACTTTTTTCAAACGTGCGCAAAATAAGGTTGAAAGGATTGAGGATGACCCTTCTTTAAGATGTCCTCGTGAAGGTAACGGTTTTTGTTTCGCCCAAGACAACAGTCTTGGATCCTCAAGGCGCCGCGGTCGAGCAAGCTATGAAAAGCTTGGGCCACGAATCGGTTGAAGGTGTACGGGTGGGCAAGACCGTAACCTTCGAAATGCCGGGAGAAGATTCTCCGGAGACTCGGAGCAAGTTGGATGAATTGTGCGATGGGTTGCTCAGTAACCCGGTAATCGAGGATTATCGGTTCGAGATCGAACAAGGATAAGGGTGAGAATCTTTCGTTACCTGGATCAGGCTGGGGCCATGGGGTTTGGTCGTTTTGACGAGCAAGGTCAGACCTTTCGCATTCTCAAAAAGGACGATGGAGATTTCGAGGTAACCGATGATCGAATTACCCCCTTCCAATTGCTCACACCGATTGATTTCAGGTGCATTTACGGAGTGGGCCTGAATTACAAGGCTCATGCAAAGGAGATCGGTCGGGAGATGCCCAAACATCCGATGATTTTCATGAAGGCTCCGACTTCGATTCAAAATCCGGGTGATCCGATCGTGATCCCGAGGTTTTTACGGAGCGACAAGGTTGATTACGAAGGCGAGCTCGGCGTGGTGATTGGGCGTCCATGCAAAAACGTAAAACCGGAGGAAGCTTTGTCTTATGTTTTGGGTTACACTTGTGCCAATGACGTCAGTGCGAGGGACTGGCAGAAGGAAAAGGGGGAGGGCCAATTTTGCCGGGGCAAGAGTTTCGATACTTTTTGTCCTTCCGGTCCTTGCCTGGCTACGGCAGACGAAATCCCCGATCCATCGAAGCTGGTCGTTCGAACTTTTGTGAACGATGAAAAAATGCAGGAATCTTCGACCGACGATTTGATTTTCGACGTACCGACTCTTATCTCCTTTTTGAGTGGCAGCACCACCTTGCTTCCCGGAACCCTGATCCTGACGGGCACGCCGTCGGGTGTCGGCGAAGCTAGAGACCCCAAGCGTTTTCTCGTGCCGGGGGACGAAGTGACGGTGGAAATCGACGGAGTTGGTCTTTTGACCAATCCGGTGGTCGAGGAGGTTTTCGGGGAAGAACCCGATGAGAAGGAGTCACAAGAGTAGCCTCCGAAAAATTCATGAAAGTAGCGATTATACAATTTCCCGGTTCCAATTGCGATTGGGATGCAGAGCATGCCGTGAATGACGTCTTGGGTATACCGGCCAAGCGCATTTGGCATAAGTCCCGCCTCCCAGCGGAGACCGAAGCGGTTGTGGTGCCAGGTGGTTTTTCATTCGGAGACTATCTTCGATGCGGAGCGATCGCCCGCTTCTCGCCGATTATGTCCGACTTGAAGGAATTCGCCGCAAAGGGCGGCCAAGTTCTTGGAATCTGCAATGGATTTCAGATTCTTTGCGAGGCGGGTTTGTTACCCGGAGCTTTGGTGCGCAATGACTGCATTGAATTCCGCTGTGTCAATCAACCTTTGAGGGTGGAGGATTCGAATGAACGTTTCAGTAGGGAAACCCTGGGTCCGACTCTGAGTTTGCCCATTGCTCACGGGGAAGGAAATTTTCGGGCGGACGATTCCGTCTTGTCCGATTTGGAGGCAAACGGCCAAGTCCTGTTGCGATACGATGGGAACCCAAATGGCTCGGTCAACGATATCGCCGGCATTCGAAACCCAAGCGGGAACGTCTACGGTATGATGCCTCATCCGGAACGGGCAGTTGAGTCGCATCATCCGGTGCAAGATGGATTGTCTGTTCTTAACGCTTTTTTCGAACCCATCCGAAAGACCCAGTCGGTCGAACTTTCACCATCATGACGGCTCAAGTCCCTTCCAGTCTTCCTCCGAATCCCGATCCTTGCCTGAACGTCGAGATTACCCCCGAGTTGGTCGCCCAGCATGGCTTGCTTCCGGAGGAGTATGAAAACGTACTCAAGATCCTCGGCCGGGAACCAAATCTTACGGAACTTGGGATTTTCTCGGTGATGTGGTCCGAGCATTGCGCCTACAAGAATACAAGGAAACTCCTTCGACTCTTTCCCACGGAAAAGGCGGACAAGGATTCGATTGGTCAGGTTTTGGTCAAGGCGGGGGACGAGAACGCAGGTGTGATCGATATTGGCGAAGGTTGGGGGGTTGCCTTCAAGATCGAGTCTCACAACCATCCCAGTGCAATCGAACCCTTCGAGGGCGCCGCCACCGGAGTGGGTGGGATCGTTCGGGATATCTTCACAATGGGAGCGCGTCCCATCTTGCTTACCAATTCACTTCGTTTCGGCTCTCTCGAGTCCTCCCAGGTAAAACGGCTTTTTCGCGGCGTGGTCAGCGGAATTTCCCATTACGGAAATTGCTTAGGCATTCCCAATATGGGGGGAGACGTTTATTTTGACGACTGTTATGAGGGTAATCCTTTGGTCAATGCCTTGTGCGCCGGTATTCTGAGGCACGAAGAGATTCAAAAAGGAGCGGCCACCGGGGTGGGTAACCCGGTTTATTACGTCGGTCCGGGCACCGGACGCGATGGATTGGGTGGAGCGAGTTTCGCCTCGCGAGAATTG
>JAURNO010000107.1 GCA_030830145.1 Verrucomicrobiota bacterium | reverse complement strand
TTTTGAGTTTCTCCACGACTTCGGCCTGCTCCAAGTTGGCGAAAAAATCGTTCACTGCCTGAAAGCTTCTGCCCTGCCCTTTGAATTGGACATCGTAACGGCTTTTGAATTCGGCGAAGGTAAGCCAGAGGTTGGCCTGCCCTTGTTGATTTCTTCCCGCATGCATCATGATTCTCTCGAGGGAACCAATCGGGTCAATCCCTCCCCTCTTGTTTTCATCCAGTTTCTGAAGCAAGGCCATGGCATCGAGTACGGCCGGTTTGTTCGAGTTTTTAATTGCTTCCTCAACCCACAAATCTTCGACTTCCACCGAGGCAATCTGAACCCCGATGAAAAGAAGCAGAAGAGCGGCCATCGAAGCCAACGAAGTCATTACGCCCTTCCATCGAAGAGCGGCTTGCCTTCTTCTTTTGCGTTCCTGAACTTTGAAATCGGAGGGTCGAACGTCGAAACTCCATAGTTCTTCCGCGGAAATAACAACAGCCTCGGTCAATTCGGGGTTTTCGGTATTCCACCATTCGTTCTCGAACTTGAAAAATCCATTTTTGGTTCTGGAAACTTCACCGGCTATCAGAACATCCTGAATATGATCGAAGCGCGAAAGGTCGAAACGGGAAAGCAATTTTCCCCGCACCGCATCGAATTCTTCACTGTCTCCGGCATCAACGGGCAAAGAATACATGGCCTCCGGAACCGTTGTACCGGGTTCGAATGAAGCGGCCGTCAGGGTTTCGTCGTGCAGAAGAAAGACAATGCTCGGCCTTTCGTATTCTTTTCCCACCAGAGAGACGAAGGACGGAAAGACCCTTCTGAAATATTCCAGGTTCTGCCAGCCTAGTTGGCGCAACTTAACGAAAGGGGTTGCGAAAATCAGAATTTTGCGGGTTTTCGAACAACCATGAAAGCCCCAAGCCAATTGATCGGGGGGAAAGGGAGAGAAAGAATCCAAATCAAGAGCTTGCAGGCAAAAATCGATAAAATCTTCCGGGGCAAGATCACCGGGAACGGACAGGGTCTCGCAAAAGAAATGCTCTCCGGGTAACAAAAGGGTAATTTCTCGCAATTCTCCTATCGGGAAATCGGATGGACTATCGGGGTTTTCAGCCATTGATTCAGTATCCAAAAGTAGCGCTCACCCTACCATCAGTCGACCATATTTTCGTTTTCCCGAATCGACAGAACCTTGAAGGGATATCCCAAGTTCGGACCTTTCTTCGAAGGTGGTCTTCTCACCGTTCCGGTTTGAGGAGCCAAAGTAGCGCCGTAGGAAAGAATGGCATGAAGTTGGAAGTTGGCCATCCCTCTAAGCACGGTTATCTCGACCCGGAACATTTTGACCTCGGTACTGAGTGGAATCGAACTGTTGGCCCGCAGAGGACTCATGCCGGGGTCATTCGGGTTCATGTAAAAACCTTCCCCGTTCCCCGTGGAGGGTCCCTCCATGAATTCTTCGTACAAACGTTCGTCATCCCCGCAAAGAAAACTCAGAAGGAAAGGACTTGCATTGTTTACGTTGACCGGTCCCTCATTGAAAAAAGAAAAAGATTCCCTGAAGTTTCTCATATTGCCTGTCTCGATTCCCCGAGCATCGAAAAAGATGCCGCTCCGGTCGGGGTATTCCGGATCATGGGCAAAACCCTTGATCATTCTGAATTCCTCAAAACTGTTGATTTTTTTACCGGGCGTAAAATAGGGATGGTCCAAATCCTCGTAATACTCGTCCTCCGCTCCTTCCTCGCGCTCTTCGTCATCCGAATCCACCCAATCCATCATGCTATCGTAAAAAGGTTGTCCGTCATCGTCGTCGACCAAGGAATCCTCTTCGGCCTGCATCAAGGCAAAAAGAGCCACCAAATCCTTCTCTTTGACTTTGGCAATCGGGACTTTTGCCGATTCATCGATCAGGCGGACCGACCAAGTCACGCCCTCCTCGGTTGGAGAAATCCCCGCGTAAGCCAAGGGATCGCCCCAGCCCTGAGCCGGTGAATAAAGCTTGCCTTCGAACATTTTGAATTCGGAAAGAACGCCGACTGCAATATCCAAGGCAGAGTAGGCATGAATGCGCAAATCGTCCTTTCGGTGAAATTGGTCAAGGTGCCTCGCTTCCCTGATCCCCTCCTCCATCAACCGCAGACAAAGAACGGAAAGCAGGACGATCAGAGCGAGAATAAAGACGAGGATGGAACCCTTTCTTCCGTTTTTCTTGGATTTCATTGCGATTCCTCCTTCAGGCCATTCGGGGAAAGGCGTTCGACGGGGATTGTAATCGTCCTGTCCAGATCCTCCTCTTCGCCCCGAAAAACCAGCTTCAAGAAGGCCGGCAGCTGGAACTTTCCTTCCGTCTTTTCACTTTCTCTCAAATCGGTCGGATACTCCCACTCCCTGATGTCGAGTTCTCCGTCGTCCTCGTCTCCGTAGTAGCAGTAATGAATGGTCTCGCAAAACGGACTGATCAAGGTCTTGAACATCTCCTCTTCGTCCTCGGGAACCATCTCGCCCTCCTCGTTTTTCTCAAGTTCCTGAAGTTCCGAAAACCAGGCAATGCTCAAACCTTCCCCGTCTTCGAAATAAAGGTAGGCATGCACCCGGTTGGCCGGTCCCTTGGGCCAAACAAAAAAAGGAGGGGCTTCCCGAAGATAGAAGTGAATCAAAGGATCCTCGCTTTCGGAAAAACCGACCGGTCTGCGCAAGTCGATGGCTTGATTTCCATTAGAATTCAAGGTCGGAACGGTTGCTTCCTCCATGACCGCGACGAGAAAGCGGGAGACGCCATTGACATGAGCATCGAATGCATCCTTGGAGCTCGGCCCTTCCACCCATCTTTTGGAAATCGAAACCAACAGGTCGGTCGAAGAAACAAGCAAAAGCCCTCCAATGGCCAAGGCCACCAACACCTCCAACATGGAAAATCCTTTTTTCATCAGAGTCTTCTGCGGTCTTCCCGCATTTGCTCCATCTGCTTTCTTTTTTCATCAAGCAAGCGGCCACGCTCGGTGGCAAAATCGGAATTCTTCGACCAAGTCGGACGGAACAAATACATAACATAAGTTTTTTCACCTCCCTCGACTTCGAATTCATCGTTTCCGTCGTAAACAAGGGTTAACGAAACCCGAAAAACATCCAGTACCTCCGTCATCTCAATTTCCGTTTCCCATCGCACTTCTCCCATCGTAAGGGCTTGGATATCCCCCCCATCCTCCATTTTCTCGTAATCGGTTTGCTCGAAAACCTGAGACCTTATCCAGACCAGGTCCCCTTCGAGGTCCCTGAAATTCTTTCGGTTGACGATCTCCTTCGAGACCAAGCCCACTCCTTCCACCAAAAAAACAGCCGACATCCCGAACAACGCCAATGCAATTAATACTTCAAGCAACATGAATCCTTTCGTTGAAGTATTCGACGAGATTCTTTCTTTGGGTGACTCGTTCATTCCTCTTTGGATATCGGATAACCTGAAAAAGGGTCGAACTCTATGATTTCGATCTCCTCTTCGCCCATGATTTCGATCTCGGTTTGAAAAGGCATACTCGTTCCGAAATGAAAAGGCACTCTCCCAACAACCAAAAGATCGTCGTCATAAAGCGAGTCCCCTCCGGACAATCCGGCCAAGGGTCCCTTTGCTCTGAAGACGACACGGGGAAGAAGATCGTCTTCCCTTAATTGCTCCAAGTCCTCTTTATCGAAAATACCGTGATTGGACAGTACCT
>JAURNO010000106.1 GCA_030830145.1 Verrucomicrobiota bacterium | reverse complement strand
GAGCGAGACCTATGGTGGGGAAGAACCCATGAAGGCCCTTGAGGAGATCCGAGATCAGATCATCGGAGCCGATCCGTACCGTTTGACCGGAACCCTGGCGTCTTTGGTGCAAGGTCGGGAATACGGAGGCGATGCGTCCCAGACCTACCTCGTTCCGGGAGAAAACCCTCTTGATGCGACATCCAGAACCTATGCCGCGGTCGAGGTGGGTTGCCTCGACCTGATCGGGAAATCAGTCGGAGTTCCGGTTTGCGACCTGATCGGAGGCCGGGTGAGGGACAAAGTTCCCTTCTCCGCTTATCCTTTTTACAAGCATGCAGGTGGGGGTGGCGAGGGGGACGACGCCCGACCGGACAAGTACGGAGAGTGCCTCACGCCCGATACCCTCGTCGGGCAAGTGGTGAAGATGCGGGAGGAGTACGGATTCGGATCGATCAAGTTCAAGGCGGGCGTTTTGCCTCCCGAGGAGGAAATCGAGACAGTGAAGGGACTGTACCGCGAACTTGGGCCGGAGGTCCCCTTGCGTATTGACCCGAACTCCGCCTGGACGGTCGATACCTCGGTACGCGTTGGGCGGGAATTGGCCGAGGAATTGGGAAGGGGAGGGTATTTGGAGGACCCGACGGCCAGCATTGACGGAATGGCCGAAGTCCGCCGCCGTCTGCTTGCCGAGGGGATCGAAACGCCACTCGCCAGTAACGTGGCGGTCACCTGTTTCGGGGATATCCCGGAGTCCGTGTCCAAGGATGCCGTCCAGATCATTCTGTGCGATCATCATTATTGGGGAGGGATGCGTCAGGTACAAATGCTCGCCAACTTGTGCAAGACCTTTGGCATGGGAATGTCCATGCATTCCAACAACCACCTCGGGGTTTCCCTTATGGGGATGGCCCATGTGGCGGCCGCCACACCGCACCTGACTTATGCCTGCGATACCCATTACCCCTGGCAGAGCGAGGAGGACGAAGTGGTTCTCGGAGGCCGCGTGCCGATCGTGGAAGGTGGTGTGGAAATTTCCAACCGTCCGGGATTGGGGGTGGAACTGGATTATGATCAGTTGGCCCGGGGCAAAGAACGATACGACAAATGCCCCTATCGGAAGCGGGACGACACGGAGGAGATGCGAAAGCATGTCGACCCGAATTGGGAAAGAAAACTTCCCCGATGGTGATCTATATCGATCAATCTCGTCTGTATTTATTTTCCAAGGGATCCATCTTTTATTTGATATTCAGTATGTAGTTGATATTTGGTAATACAGTGATAATAACCCTGTCATTTGCTTTCCGGTCGATTCTTGCCTGCATTGTATTTGCCCAAGCGATTCTCTTTTCATCTCTTCCCGGTTTTGCACAGGATCGTTCGGAAATTAAAATAAATCCCGATCCATCCTCCTCCACCTTTTCTCCCGAGGATTCCCTGTCCACGATTCGGGTACCCGATGGCTTTAAATTGGAGCTAGTTGCTGCTGAACCCATGATCGAAGAACCTGTCTGCATGGCCTGGGGACCAAACGGGGAACTCTATGTCGCCGAAATGCGTAGTTACATGCAGGACATTGACATGGGCGGTGAGCTGGAACCGGTCAGTCGGGTGGTGAAATTGATCGACCTTGATGGCGATGGCCGTATGGACAAAGCCACCACCTATCTTGACAACCTCGTTCTGCCTCGTGCCATCCTGACTCTGGATAACAAGGTTTTGATTGGCGAGCCGCCTTATCTTTGGTTGTGCGAAGATACCAATGGCGATGGAAAGGCCGATACCAAAGTCAGCATTTACGAAAATTTCAGTAAGCGGGATTCCGGTAATGTGGAACACAAGATCAATGGCTTGCAGTGGACCATGGACAACTGGATCTACAACACCAAGAGTGCATCCATCTTCCGATATCGTGATCAGAAGATGGAAGAGCGAAGATCAGTCTTTTCCGGACAGTGGGGACAAACGACGAATGACCGGGGGGAAAGCATCGCAACCAAAAATAGTCAACCGGGCTTGGCGACTGTTTTCCCCGGCAAATATCTCGGCGACCTTTCGCTTTCGAACAAATACCGAAATCTTTTTGAACGGGTCAGATTGGGAGAAGGTTATGGGACCACCTGGCCGATACAGGGAACACCTGATTTGCAAGGTGGTCGCGGATTGGGACGAGCGGACGATCGATCCCTTCAACGTTTTACAGGTGCTTGCGGCCAGACCGTCTTCAGGGGTGATCGACTGGGGGATGACATGAAGGGTACCTATTGGGTTTGCGAACCCGTTGGACGCATGATTCGTTGCTCGGATGTCGAATACGACGAAGGGTTGATCACTCTGCATAACCGGTTGGAAAAACAACAGTTGGAATTCATTGCCTCCACGGACGCCAATTTCCGCCCGGTGAATGCTTACACCGCTCCGGACGGGACCCTACACTTTATAGATATGTATCGAGGTATCATCCAACATGGCAATTGGACAAGGTCGGGCAGTTACCTTCGTTCGGAAATTCTGCGTCGCGGACTTGAAAAGAACGTTGGCAAAGGCCGCATTTATCGCCTGGTCCGAGAAGGGATAACCCCAGGTCCGTTGCCACGTTTCGGTAATTCCGGCCCAAAGGAATTGGTTGAAGCTCTGGGCCATCCGAATGGCTGGTGGCGGGATGAAGCCCAAAAGCTGTTGGTTTTGCGCAAGGAAGCCAAAGCGATCCCGCTTCTAAAGAATGCCGTGATGAATGGGGAAAGTGGATTGGCTCGCGCTCACGCTCTTTGGAGCTTGGATGGAATGGGTGTGTGGGATGAGTCGTTGGTGGTGAATGCGATCTCCGACAAGAATATGGACGTGCGGTTGGCAGCCTTGCGTGTTTCTGGCGAATGGATGCTTGAAAATCAGGGTTCCCAGATCCTGCTTAATGCGGTTTCCAAGCCTTTGCCAGATGATGACCTTGAGATCTCCGCTCAACGCTTGTTATCCCTGAGCTTTTATCAAAAGCAAACGAAATCATTTTCGCTTCGATCGGGACACATGGAAAGAGTGAAGGAAGCCGCGGGAAAATTTATCGGCTCGGACATCATCGCCAAAGCATTCATCGTGGCTCTGAATCCTGCCGAATACCTTCCTGCACTTGAACTTCTTAGCAAGGATCAGCGTTTTCAGCATAAAAATCATTCCCTTCCTCAACACCTTGGCTTTGCCTCTTTTGCCCTAGCTGATCAGGAGTCATTGACGGCCCTGGTCGACTTTACCGCGCAATCCAAACCCGATTTTCGGGATGCCGTACTCGAGGGATTGCGACTTGGTAGCAAAGCGGACAAGTACATCCCCGGTGATTTGATTCGTTTCAAAAGCAAACCGGCAGGTTTGACCAAAATGGAAGAAGACGGCGTTCCGGAATTCAGCCTGGCGATTATTTATGACCACATTACCTGGCCAGGCGATCCGAAGTTCAAGTTGCAGAAGGCCTTGCCACCTTTAACGGAATCGGAGCTTGCGCGTTTCAACAAAGGTAGGGAGATTTACCGAGGGCTTTGCGCCGCTTGTCATGGACCTGAGGGACAGGGAATGAGAATGCCGGAACCTCAGGACAACATGATGATGGCACCCACTCTGGCGGGCTCTCCCAGGGTGAACGACAGAAACAATCGTTATTTTGCCGAGATCATGTTGAAGGGAATGACTGGCCCAATTGATGGGGTTACCTACGGTGGTGTAATGGCACCGATGGAAAGTTACGATAACGAATGGATCGCATCGGTGATGACTTATGTGCGGAGGTCTTGGGGTAACAGCGGAGGCCCTGTAAAGCCCAACGAAATCGAAAAAGTGCGTGGATGGAACAAGCGTCGCACGACCGCTTTTACTTTAGCCGAATTGAATATGCCTGAATCCAAAAAGAAATAAGACTTAATGAAAGCAAGTCTTCTATTCCTTTTGCTGTTCTTTCCCCTCGCTACGCTTATGCAGGGGCAGGAACCGAAACGTGACACCAGTGCTCCCAAAGGGGGCTGGGTATCTCCTACGGCAGAAGAGTTGAAAAAAGTGGAATCCGCTATCCCAACCGAACTGCCGGCTAAACCCAAGAAAGATCGGAAACTGTTGGTGTATAGCCTCAGCCACGGGTTTAAGCACAACTCCCGTTTGATCGGTGAAGAGATGCTCAAACTGATCGAAAGGAAAACGGGTGCATTCGAACTTACGATCAACAACGATGGTACAAAATGGACTTCCGAGTACCTCAAGCAATTTGATGCGATTGCGGTCTTGAATGCCACCAGCTTGCATGGCGGCTTCAAGGGCGAAAACCGCAAGGCCTTTATCAACTTCGTATATGAAGGCGGCGGCCTGTTCGGATGCCATGCCGCCACCGATGGAGGGAAAAAGTGGTGGCCGGAATATTCGGAACTTTGGGGTGGCGCCTTTGGCGGTCATCCATGGGGGAAAACCGGTACTTGGCGGGTACGAAACTATGATCCCAGACATGTCCTCAACCAGTGTTTTCACGGAGAGGGATTTGATATCAACGACGAACTCTATCGTCAGATCCACCCCTACAGAAAAGGATGCTTCCGCACCTTGACCTGCATCGATCTCTCAGCGAGAAAAAACACGCATAACAACAACGGTAAAATCAAAACCGTGCCTCCTGAAGTCGAACGTAAGCCCGGTGAACCCAAACCCGCCAATGTTCCCCTCAATTTGGAACGTGAATATCCAACCTCCTGGTGTAAAAAAGTGGGGAAAGGACGGGTTTTTTATGCCACATTCGGACACAATGAATCTGCCTATTGGAACCCCATGATCGTCGAGCATTACCTTCGAGGAATTCAATATGTTCTTGGGGATCTTGTTGCGGACGATGCCTCGGATCGCTTAATTACTGAGTAAAACTAATAACCAAAACTACAAATCATGATAACATTATCACCTCGTTTTAAAATTTGTTCGATCGCCCTTCTTGCCCTGGCAGGGGTTCTTCACGCAGGCAAAAAACCCGAAGAACAAAAAGGATACGACAAGAGCAAGGACGTCGGACTGAAAGCGCCAAAGGGAGCCGAAGTTCTTTTCGACGGCACGATGGATTCGGTCCGTAAAAATTGGGAAATGTGGCCCAAGAAGGATATGGAGATCACCTGGAAGATTATGGACAACCCAAACGGCAAGGGAAAGACCCTGATGTCCGATGGGGGAAAAAGATGGGGTACGCACGATTTGGTAACCAAGAAAAAGTATACCGATTATGAAGGTCATGTGGATTTTGTAATGATGGGAGCCCGGGGGGATGGAAAGCCCGACGGGTACTCCAATAGCGGGGTCTACATGCAGAACCGTTATGAAATTCAAATTGAGTCACCCAAGGGAAAAAACATTCAGGATCCGTATAATTGGAAAATCGGGGGACATGGGATTGCGGCTTTCTGCATGGATCGCGTACCTGACCGCAATGCCTGGAGACCGAATGGGCAATGGCATGCGTTTCACTTCGTAATCAAGGATGCGAAATGGGACGGTGACAAAAAAGTCGGGAATGCACGGGCCACGGTTTGGTGGAACGGAATCAAGGTCCATGACAACGCCGAGATCAAGCACGCCAACGGCGGAATCAAGGTTACTTCCGCTCCCGGCGGGCTCAAACTTCAGGAACATGGCCAAGATGTGCGTTTCAAGAACGTTTGGATAATCGATCAATCCAAGTAGAATCGAAACCGAGCCGTT
>JAURNO010000105.1 GCA_030830145.1 Verrucomicrobiota bacterium | reverse complement strand
TGCTGATTGCCTGCGCCCTCTACTTACAGGCTGCCCGTGAACTTTGGTTTTCCTTGGGTTTCTGGGGCTTCGTCGGCCTGCTTTGGATCACCCCCCTTTTAGCATCCCTTGTTTTAGCCGTAGGATGGGAAGAGAAGTCCTTGGATACAGTTGCCATGCTTTCATCCCTTTGCCCTATCCTTTGCCTACCTCAAATCCTTGCCTCCCAATATCCGATTCCGATACCGGACGAATACCTCCACACCCTACCCTTTGGAGCTTTTACAGGGCTTGGGACGGCGAGCCTATTAGCCATCGTTTTCTCAATTCGTCTTCACCGTAAAACAAGGGCATAAAAAATTGCGCTCCTTATCCTCCCTCTACCTTACGAGGACTGTTGGGTTGATAAACAAAGAGATATTCTTCCGGTTCGCTTTCGACAAAAAAAGCTCAGCCCTTGCTTGACTTGCCTCTTCAAATTAGACCTTTTATCAGGATTACAAATCAATTTCAGACCATGATCAAAATCTTGCGAGTCCTCGGAAACATCGAAGGCGTTTCCTACCTGCTCCTCTTAGGAGTAGCCATGCCCCTCAAATATTTTTACGACACCCCGGAAGCAGTCAAGATAACGGGTATGGCACATGGACTTCTCTTCGTCGCTTATTGCCTGCTCCTCGCCCTGTGCATGGGTAAATTCAAGTGGTCGTTCGGATTTGGAGCCTACCTCTTCGTGGCCACACTTATTCCTTTCGGAACCTTCGTCACCGATCGAAAGCTCAGGGACAAATCAACCGACTGAAGCGCTCCCCTTTGCTCAGGCGGCGATTTGAAAGCTTTGGCGCTCGTAATCATAAGTTCGCACCAATTCGCTCATCAGTGAGAATTTGTTTTCGAACGAGGCCATTCCGATGTCCATCTCGATACGGGCCATGGCATATTCGGTAGCAACGATTCGACAGGGCGAACTACAACTGGAGGGGTCTTCGGAAACTACGTATAGTCCGCTCAAACCAAACCGGAAGCAATCTACGAAGGAAAGCAATTGAGATTTCATTTGCCCGCGGGTCCAGGCATCCACCTCGAAATGCTTGCTTGCATCAAAAGCCCGTACTCCTTCGTGAAAAGAAACGGACTCAAGAAAATGACGAACCGAACGAAAGCGAACCAAGGTCCAAATCCCGTCATCGAGTTCGACCAAATCGTCCCCGAGGTGAACCGAGTAAGCACTCGCAACATAAGGACCGGGAGCGTACCGGCAAAGCAAGGAGCGCAGAGGGGTGGCCGTAGAAAAACCAGGCCAGTCCTCGAGTACCTCATGCGTGGATTTCACGCCCAAAAGCTTCTGCCAGGAAAAAGGGGGAGCGAACAGGGAACCCGAAGAGACTGCCTTGACCTCCTTGATCTCGAGAAGTTTGCGGAACTTGCTTTCAACATTGGGAATGGAAGCGATCGGTTGCTGGGCAATGGGTTCACCCAAGTGACCACGCACATAAGGGAAAATCAAGATAGGCAAGCAAGTTTTTCGGGAGTTGAAAGTGTATTTGCGCCGCAAAAGCAGAAGGGGTGGAGGCCTGTTCATATCGTAATCCGGGCTCGGTTTTTTCGGAAGATCATAACCCTCGAAAAAGCTCCAGTCCCAACCGTCCCCAAAATCAATGAGTTGGCGAGTATTGCGAAAACTCCATTTGGAAAGTTCAAAACTCGGGTTATCCCGAACGATTCGAGAAACTTCATTCCCCTTCAAATCCGTAATGGAGAAATTATTCTCGGGAAGATACCCTCCCCCTTCGATCCCACGAAAATCCGGCTGAGAAAGCAAAGAGGTGATCCGGTCGTGATAGACGGAGGAAGGCTTCCCGTTGGCCCGCCCCTTCATTTCTCCGAAATGTCCGGACTTGGAACAAATGAAAGTCAAGTGTGGTCGCCAGCGAACCTCATCTTCCTGTTGCACCGGCTCCCGCAAAGAATATAGAGCATCCCCCTTTTTCGAGTAATAATTACCGCAATGGCCCATCGCCAACCCTTCCTGCTGCGAATAACCGTCTTCGACCCGCACCCACTTCCACCCATCATCCAACAAAAGAAAGTCTTCACCGTCTTCGCAAAAACTTTGCGAGCATTTGCCCACGATTGAGTTTTCGCATTCGGCCAACTTCACCATGACCTCAGTCACGCTCAAGGGGACTTGCTTTCTTCCCTGGTCCTGCGAAAACCTGAACTTTTCCAATTCCGAACTCCGGTAGTTTTCTGCGAGGGAGAAATAATGAGGCCAAGAGGGAATGAATCTTTCAATCAGATCCCGATAATCACCATCGATCCGCTCGCCCCCGAAAAACTTCAACGCTTGAGCTCTTTTTTTGAGATCTTTGCGAGGAAGGGAATCGGGATCGCAACCGGCAAGCAAATGGCGTTTCAAAATACCGACGAACCAAACTATCCGGTCGTCCTTCTCCAAATGAGCCAAAGCCCAGTCCAGTTTTTCGCTTATCTCCTCCTGTATGCGCTTGTCCTGACAGTACGCATGCAGACCGGTAAAAGATGCGAGGTATCTTTTCCTTCTCTTGTTTGACAAAACATACCAACTTCGCTCGGTTTTGCCAAAAAATCAAATGAGGTTGGAATTATTGTTCCCTCTCCTCGAGATTGAAAACGAAGCAATTTGATTAAGGGCCTCTAATCTAAAGCTCAAGTACTCGTAAATTGCGAAACCGGTAAACGCCCTCCTTTGAATGATGTTGCAGACCAATCGTTCCTTGCTTGTGCTTGGAATCCTCGATGTCACTGCATAACTGTCCGTTGACCCATGTTCGAATTCTCT
>JAURNO010000104.1 GCA_030830145.1 Verrucomicrobiota bacterium | reverse complement strand
GAGTGACAGTGACTTTGGCCCGCCCGAACTTGCCGTATTCCACCTGGTCCACCCAGCCCGGCATCCAACGGCTTTTGATGAATGCCTTGTGGCTTTCGTTTTGGATCTGAGCGGCTCGTTCCACGGCAAGTTCATCCAGCCAGACGTCGCTGACGTGAAAGCGTTTGAAGACCCCCCCCGGGGTGGGCTTCCAGGATATTCCTAGAAGAACAGACTTATCATTGAGGGATTGAATGCCGTTTTCGGGTAAGACTTTTTCTTCAATAAAATCGTTCAAATGCAAATGTTCTTTTCCCCGCCAAAATCGGGTGGTTTTATCGATGGTAAAGGTTTCCTCGTGGACATCTCCGTTTCCGGATTTGGACTCCCTTCGGGCAGTTAGAATACCTTGGTCTTCATCGAGATTGATTTCCTGAAGTTTCCAGACCAATCCGAGGCGTTTGCAATAGCTTGGCTCGTCCTCAAATAAAAAAATGTGGTTTTCCGCCGGTGCAACCCCAGTTCCTGCGTAGCCGTACTTTTTTTCCCGGTTGTTTAAGGGCAAGACCGGGACGGAAGAAATTTTCGGATCGGGTGGAAGAAAAGCCTTCGCATACATTACGGTTCCGAGCGGGATATCCCGAAGATCGGCCGCAGACCCATGATAGCGGACCAAACCGTAGGGGAGGAGGGCAAAGGGGGACGGAGCGGCAAACCGAAACCTCCCATCTCCATCGATGCGTAAACTGCCACGCCGGTTGGCATGATCCACGAAAGTGAGCTCGCCTTTGTAGGAATGAGCTTTTTCCAAAGTTGGAAACTCTCCAACTTTGGGACGGAAGGGCTTTTCTTCGGCAGTTGCATGTGCCGAAAAGATCAGTGCACAGAAGTATAATGTAAATATCCACAGAACATGCACTCGTTTCATTAGGAGTAATTTCCTGTATTTAGTATTTCGGAAAGATGGCAGGTGTCGGGAAACGGTTCTCCGGGCTATTGTTGAAGAGGTATTCCTCCCTTGGGATTTGTGACTTGGGCCAACTGTCCGGGCGGATGCGAACGACCCTTCCGGGACGGATCGCTTCGATAATCTGGTCGGTCATGAAATCGATTTGAATGCCACTGCTGCCCAAGGGAACTTTGCCTTCCTGCTTGTTGACTTGAACGATCTTTCCGTTGGATGCCATATGACCTGGGCCGTAGTGGCTGGCAGTGTGTTTTAAAGTATTTTCCGCACCATTGATCTGTCCACCGATATCTTTTTTGAAATCGTCATAGAGTGGCTGATCCATACCGCCGAAAAGGGTGAGGGACGCCGTGGCCTGCCCAAACTTTCCGTACTTTACTTCATTCACATAGGCAGGCATCCAGCGGGTGCGGATGAAACTATTGTGCTTCTGAGTCTGAAAGTAGGCGGCGTGCTCAATCGACTGATCGTTCAACCAGATATCCGATATGTGGAAGCTGGTAAAGGCTCCGCTGAGACCGTCCCCGGGAGCGGGTTTCCAGGTGATGCCCAAAAGGACGGATTGGTCGCTTAGGTCTTTCTTCCCATTTGCAGGCCATACTTTCTCCTCGATCAGATCGGAGATGCGGATGGATTCTCGTCCTCGCCAAATACGGGTGGCAGCATCGAAGGTCATGCTTTGGGATTTAACTTCCGATCCCACCCCGTCTTTGCGTTGTCGACTGGCCACGATTGTGCCTACGAGGTTGTTTAGGTTCACTTCCTTGAGTTTCCAAACCAAACCGTTTCGTTTGCAATGGCTAGGCTCATCCTCAAGAAGTAGAATATGATTTTCGGCGGGAAAAATCCCCGTTCCGCGGTAGTGTCCGGCGTCTTTGTCCTTATTGTCTGGAGGGAGTACGGGAACCGAAGACGTCTTGGGATCGCGTGGCAAAAACCCGTAGGCATGCATCACCGTGCCTAGTGGGACGTCGCGAAGATCCGCCGGAGCATTGTGGTAACGGACCATGCCGTATGGAAGAAGGGCAAAAGGGTGGGGGTTGTTTCGGTAAAACTTACCCGTTCCCTCCACCCGGATGCTACCCCGCCGGTTGGGGTGATCCACGAAGATAAGTTCGCCCCGGTAGGAGTGGGCTTTTTCTATCGGTGGGAATTTTCCTTCCTGAGGACGGAATGGTTCACTCTCGTCGACAACGGATGCAAGGACAGTCGATCCGCATAGAAAAGCTGAGAAAAATAAAAGCAGGAATCTCCTGATCATAAGGTGACCACCTTGTTACTGTCGCCAAATTGGTCGGTTTCCACGCCCATCTTTTGGGCCATGAGAAGAAGCAGGTTGCTCATGTGGGCATCGGAATTGACTGGGCGACTGCAGACGCGGTAATGATCCCCCGGTTTGTCGAGGGTGTAGCCGTCAAAATGTCCTTCGTTGAAATCAAGATGACTCCCGTGCTTCAAGCCCAAGTCGGAACCACCGGCAAGAACGAGAGGCAGGTTGGCATTTCCGTGGCTGTGGCCATAGGACATGCCGCTGCCAAAAAGAGACATGGTGGAGCCTAGCAGAGGCTTTCCATTTAGGTCCTTGGTTT
>JAURNO010000008.1 GCA_030830145.1 Verrucomicrobiota bacterium | reverse complement strand
TCAAGAACGGCTTCGCAAATATACTGGGTTTCCAACGCATCCCTAAAGTCCGGGCGAAGAGGACGCTTTTTGCGGGACCCGTATCCTTCTACAAAATCAGCGAACTGGTTGATGAAGCTGTGTTCGTATCCGATGTTCAGACCTGGAACCCACCATTTATCCATGTAGGGGTGCTCTCCTCCGTTGTCGGAAACGTGAATCGACCTCCATCCACGGGTTTTTGGATCTTCCTTGTCGTAATCGTAGTACTCGAGCCTATGCAAGTCATGCAAGTCCCAGGCTAAGGATCCGTCGGCACCATTGATCTCCAGGGTGTACAAGGCCTTGTGACCACGGGCGTAACGGGTAGATTCGAAAATGGCAAGAGAGCCGTTGGCGAACTTGGCCAAAAAGGCGCAAGCATCATCAATCGTAACCTTTTGTTTCTTCCCGGTCTTGGTGTGCATCCGTTCTTTCACGAAGGTCTCGGTCATGGCGCTGACCTCTACGATTGGACCGTTCAGCCAGATTGCCGTATCGATGCAATGAGCAAGCAAGTCGCCCGTAACTCCGCTGCCCGCGACCTTGGCGTCCAATCTC
This sequence comes from Verrucomicrobiota bacterium, assembly GCA_030830145.1. Lineage (GTDB taxonomy): Bacteria > Verrucomicrobiota > Verrucomicrobiia > Opitutales > Seribacteraceae > Seribacter. Next base: position 6,766 of record JAURNO010000008.1, on the reverse strand, counting down.
CATAGACCTTCGCCTCCTTGCGGAAGATCGGTGTTGATTGTCCAATCTTGAAGGAAGTTGGCACGGTAGTGATAAATTTTTCCGAGGCGGCCCTCGTCGATCATCTCTTTGGCCAAGGTGACCGCGGGAACCCTGCGGTAGTTGTACCAAACCATGTTGGGGACACCTGCCTTTTCAACGGCCTTGACCATGGCTTCACCTTCCTTGCAGTCCAATGCGAGGGGTTTTTCACAAAGTATCGCCTTTCCTGCTTGGGCTGCTGCTATTGCGATATCATGGTGGACGTTGTTGGGGGCTGCGATATCGATGACATCGATGTCGTCACGGGCGATAAGCTTCTTCCAATCGGTCTCGACTGATTCATACCCCCACTGGTCGGCAAAGGCTTCGGCTCGGTCCTTGTTACGGGCGCAAACGGCGGCCAATTGTGGTTCGTACTTCAAATCGAAGAAGTTCGGTACTTTGCGGAAAGCGTTGGAGTGGGTGCGGCCCATGAAGCCGTATCCGATTAGTCCGATTCGCAGGGGTTTTTTCTTAGCCATAATTTTAATGTATTGGGATTATTGATGTGATTGGCAGGTTTGCTGGAAGGTCACACCTGACACAAAAAAAACCACATCCCACAGGATATGGTTTTTTTTGTAAAGGGAATAAAAGTAGACTTTAAATCTCGACTGGCTTGTAGCCGCCTTTTCTGTTGAAGTAAAAAATCAACAAAAGATAGCATGCGAGCATAAATACAGGAAATATTGCTACGCTTGCAAGAGAACCTTGCTTGCCACTCTGAATGCTGCCTTTGATTTTCTTGGCCTCATCTTCTGGCAAGGCATCAACTTTGCCTGTATCAACGGCTGTATAATCGCCCAGGAAATAAGTGCTTTCATTGGATATGGAAACGTAGGTTTCCTCGGAAGTCGCTTCTTCGACTGAAGCCTTGATTGAATCTTCCGTCATTTTTCCAATGACGGGTCCACCAAGGATTCCTACTGCCAACATACCAATTCCGGCAATTGCATTAAGGGTGAGGGCACCACCTTTGGGGCACTGTTCGGATACAACGCCGAGGGTGGTCGGCCAAAAGAAAGTTTTGCCGAAGCCATAAAGGGTGGCAAAAACGAAGATCATGGCAATACCTTCGGCGTCACTGAGGAAGTAAAGACCGGCAATTGCCAGAACGGCGGATGCTGCAAGCAATCCCAGGGGACCGAGTTTTCCAACAATTGGACCGGCGAAAAAGCGCAAAACCATCATGATTGCAGAGGTGTATATCAGAACCCATAGGCCAGCCCCTTCTCCAGCTCCCTCTTTCTTTAAGGGTTCTTCCATTAGGCCAGCAATGGCACTATCTGTTCCGAGTTCCGTGGTGGCCAATGGAATCATAATCAGGCACATGAATATAATTAAAGGTCTTCCGAGCGAGCTACAGTAAATACCGTAAGCAGTAGCGGCAGATAGTGTGACGAAATAAACGAAGTTGTCATCCCACTCAAAGACCATGCCTAGCTGGCGAAAGATTAAATATCCAGCAAGAAGAGCACCGAAAAAACCGAACTCAGCAAGCATCTCTTTAAAAGATGTGCCTGCGGAGACCCGTTCGTTTACGGGGAACTTCGTCTTTAAGAGCATGAAAAGATAAACAACTGCGGGAATGGCAATCAGATAGATGAGTATCCGCCAATCCTCTGCCGCCTGAGCACCCAAGAGTATGGTCAGCAGACCGCCGAGCACAAGACCTCCAGGCCAACCGGCGTGCAGGATATTCAGCCATTTTGTTTTGTCTTTCTTGAACATCGTGGCGACGACAGGATTGATGAAGGCTTCGACTGTTCCGTTCCCGAGACCTAAAATCACCGAACCCCAATAAAGAAGGGTGTAAGCTTCTCCTTGCGCATCCTTCAGTGCGTCACCAGAAAGACCTTCCGCTGTAACAACTCCGTAAGCCATAAAAGCCAGGACGGCATAGGCTGCGTAACAGACGAAACTGAAAATCATGGCCGAACGGTATCCGACCCTGTCGATAATCAGACTGAAAACTATGATGCTAATTGCGAAAGGCCAAACTCCAGCCTGAAAAAGCTCTTGTCCCTGCACTTGGTCCAAATCAAAAGTTTTGGGCCAAAAGGAATCTGCATTGACGAGGAAGGCTCTCGTAATAAATGCAAAGGCAGTTGTAATGAGGGCGATGAAGCACCCCCAAAATAATTTCATATCAGGTTCCGACTCTTGGCTACTCATAGTATATTAGGCTGTTGTATGTTTTAAGGACAAGGGTAGTAAATTTAATGATCTCAAATTAAGTCCCGTTGGCAAGCATGAATCCTGAGTTGCAATTCAGTCATTCGTTTAGTCACTTATTTGCTTTTGCCCAACTGTCTCGCATGGCAACGCTTCGGTTAATGATCAATTGGGTTCCCTTTATCGAGTCTGGGTCGGTACAAAAATAGCCGATACGCTCGAGTTGATAGGGGGCTCCCGGGGGTAAATCGACTACGCTGGATTCGACCAAAGCGTTGCCGTTGATTTGCAGGGATTCGGGATTCAGGTTGTCGGTGAAGTCGCCTCCGTCCTCAGTCTCCTCGGGGTTCGGGTCGAGAAAGAGGCGGTCGTACAGCCTCACCTCGCTTTTAACCGCCGTCGCGGCATCGACCCATTGAATCGTGCCTTTGACCTTTCTTCCATCGGGCGAATCCCCGCCTCGACTCTCGGGATCGTAGGTGCAGATCAACTCAACGATTTGTCCGTTCTCGTCCTTGATGATCTCTTTGCAGGTTACATAGTAAGCGTATTTTAAGCGTACTTCTTTTCCTGGCGAAAGTCGGAAGTATTTTTTGGGAGGGTCTTCCATGAAATCGTTTTGGTCTATGAAAATTTCTCGAGAGAAAGACACTTTCCTTGTTCCGGTTTCAGGATCTTCGGGATTGTTGACCGCATCCACTTCCTCCGTTTGTCCCTCGGGGTAATTCTCTATCACCACTTTGAGGGGATTGAGCACACCCAATCTACGGACTGCTCGTTTGTTTAGGTCTGCCCGCAGGCAATGCTCGAGGAGTTCAACCTCGATCATGTTTTCCCTTTTAGCCAAGCCCACTCGTTCTGAGAATTCACGAATGGCTTCCGGGGTGTATCCACGCCTTCTCATTCCCTGCAAAGTAGCCATTCTCGGGTCGTCCCAACCGTCCACATGCCCTTCCTCGACCAAGCGAAGCATTTTGCGTTTGCTCATCACGACATAGGTCATGTTCAGGCGTGCGAATTCGATCTGTTGAGGGTGGTGAATGAACAGGGTTTCGCAAAACCAATCATAAAGTGGTCGATGATGCTCGAATTCCAAAGTGCAAAGGGAGTGGGTGATTCCTTCGATCGAGTCCGATTGCCCATGGGCGAAATCATAGGACGGATAAATCTTCCATTGATTACCCGTCTTGGGATGTTCTTTGTGCAAAATACGATAGATTACCGGGTCCCTGAGATTCAGGTTGGGTGAGGTCATGTCTATCTTGGCCCGGAGGGTTTTCGAGCCCTCGGGGAAGCCACCCTCTTTCATTTTTTGAAACAATTGCAAGTTTTCCTCGACCGACCGGTTTCGGTAAGGGCTCTCTTTTCCTGATTCGGTCAGGTTGCCGCGTAATTCCCTCATCTCATCGAAATTCAGGTCGCAAACGAAGGCTTTGCCCTCTTCAATCAACTTTGTCGCCCAATCATAGAGTTGCTGAAAGTAATCCGACGCATGAAAGAAGCGCTCTTCCCAATCGAATCCGAGCCAACGGACATCTTCCTGAATTGCTTGAGCATATTCGGTTTTTTCGGCAACCGGATTGGTGTCGTCGAGCCTGAGGTTGCAAAGACCGTCGAATTCATCGGCTATCCCGAAGTTCAGACAGATACTTTTAGCATGTCCCAAATGAAGATATCCATTGGGTTCGGGTGGAAACCGGGTATGGATGCGTCCATCGTTTTTTCCGTTCTCTTTATCCTCTTTGACCCGCGTCCGAATAAAATCGAGCGGTTTTTCAGTTTCTTCCTGATCGTTGTTTTGCATTGGTTTGTCGTTGGATTCAATCTATGCGTTTGCCATAGCTTTGACGGTATTCTTTCTCAAGTGACTTGAGCCCTTTCTTGCTGAGCCCCGCATCATTTTCCGCAAGCAACTGAAGAGCTTTTCTTATTCTGCTTCTTGACAGATCCGCTCCGAGGAGGGCCATGCCGTCGAACAGGGGGAGGGAGACTTTGCTTCCCGTAATGCATACGAAGAATGGGGTCAGGAGTTCCTTTAGCTTTTTACTTTCTGTTTCGGCTAGGATTTGAAAAACGCTTGCGAGAGAATCCCTGTCCCAAGAATCTACTTTTTCGAGTTCCCATTCTGCAATCTTCAGTAAGCGGGCAACTTCCCGAGGCTCTTGCTTTCCCACCAATTCATCGAAAGGATAAAGAGGGTTCTCGTTCAGCAAAAACTGGGAAAGCGGAAAAAAATCGGAAAAAGTTTCAAGCCGAGGGAGAGCCAAAGGAATGACTTGACTGAAGAATGAAGGTCCCCCTTTCCATTCGACCAATCTTTGGAGAACCTCTTCGGGTGTTAAATTCTCACGCAGGTAGCGACCATTGACCCATTTCAGTTTGTCGAGGTCGAAAATCGGACCTCCCAAGCTCACTCTCTTGATCTCGAAGGTTTCGCAAAATTCGTTCAAGGAAAAGATTTCACGTTGATCGGGTAGGGTATAGCCCATCATACCCAAATAGTTGAGCATTGCTTCCGGCAGGAAACCGGAGTCTTGATAGTAAGTTATGCTCGTTGGATTCTTCCTTTTGGAGAGTTTGGACTTGTCCGGGTTTCTCAGCAAGGGGAGGTGGGTGAATACTGGAGCGCTCCAACCTAAATATTCGTAGAGCAGAATGTGCTTTGGAGTACTGCTGATCCACTCCTCGCCTCGGATGACGTGGGAAATTTTCATCAGATGGTCGTCGACCACGTTGGCCAAGTGGTAGGTTGGGAAACCGTCTGATTTCTGAATGATTTGATGGTCGATTTGGGACCATTGGATGGAGATTTCGCCTCTTAGTTCGTCCGTGAAGCGACATTCTCCCTCATCGGGGACCTTAAGTCTTACCACATAAGGATCGCCTCTATTTTTCCTTTCTTCGACTTCTTCGGGTGTAAGTGACAGGCAATGTCCATCGTAGCGCGGGGTTTCTTTATTCGCCATTTGTTCTTTGCGAAGTTGCTCCAATCGCTCCGCAGAGCAAAAACAAAGATAGGCATGCCCTTGGTCAATCAGTCTTTGAACTTCCGCTTGGTACAAGGCGGTTCTTTCGCTTTGCCTGTAGGGGCCATACTCGCCTCCGCAGTCCGGACCTTCGTCCCATTCAATTCCCAACCAGGAGAGTGCTTGGAGGATCGCCTCCTCGGATTCGGGGGTTGACCGAAGCTGATCGGTGTCTTCGATCCGCAGTATCATGCGTCCTTCGTGTCTTCGGGCAAAAGCCAGATTGAAAAGAGCCATGTAGGCAGTTCCAACATGCGGGGGACCCGTGGGCGAAGGCGCGATGCGTGTTCTTACTTGTTCGGTCATGATTTATTAAAACCCTTGCTTTTAATAAAAATAACAAGAGGGGACGAACAAATTCTCGCCCCATGATTCCTTGCAATGATTCACGAGTAAAGATATCAGTCCTTTCGTGAAGGTATTGATTGTCGGAGCAAACGGAAAAGTCGGAACCCTTCTTTGCGGGCAAATGTGGGCAGCCAATGGGTTCTCACCGATTGCCCTGATTCGCGAGGCTCGCCAGCAAACAAAGTTTACCGCGTTGGGTGTTCCTTCCGCAGTAGGTGGTCTGGAAAAAGGCCTTGTCGAGTTTTTGCCAGGCCTCGATGCCGTAGTTTTTACGGCTGGCTCCGGTGCTCGTACGGGTCCAGGAAAAACGATAGACGTAGACCAAAATGCCGCCATCCGCCTGATGGACGATTGCAGTCAGTCGAGCGTTAGGCGCTTCATCATGATTAGTGCCATAGGCTCTGATCCCTTGAGTGATTCACCCCGAATACAGAATTATTTAAGGGCCAAGGGGGTTGCGGACGAGCGACTCCGCTCCTCTGGCTTGGATTATACGATCTTGGCTCCAGGGACTTTGTCGAACGAACCCGGTAGCGGGAAAATTCAAGCTGCCGAGTCATTGGGGTGTCACGGGACTTTGCCAAGAGAGGATTTGTCTCGATGCGTAATCGAGGTTTTGCGCAATTACAACTCAGTGGGGAAAACGATTCAAATAATTTCGGGTCAAGAGTCCATCAAGTCTGCCATTGCAGATGCCGCAGGGGGGGCGGCACTTCCCCCTATTCTTTGAATTCCTTAAAAAATATTCCAAAAACGTCTTGAGGCCCAGCTACTCTGCTGTTAGCGATATTGGCAGTACTTAATTCAATCATCAATCAGACATGAAATTATTTTTATTATTCTTTTCATTTGCCGTCTTTTGCTCGTTTTCTTTTTCCGCTGAAAAGACCGCCAAGCCAGTCAACGACAAGTGCCCCTATTCCGGTAAGACTGTAAACGCGGCAGAGACCGTTTCCTTCAAAGTCTGCTGTGGCAATTGCGCGAAGAAAGCCGCCAAGGATGTAAAGGCTTTTGTGGGAAAGGCGAAAGCCGGCGTCAAATCCTGCCCTTTTTCGGGTAAGCCTGCGAAGAAAAACGTCTTGGTCGCTTTTTGCTGCTCGAAGTGCAAAGGAAAGGCCTCCTCCTGAACTTTTTGTCTTATTTGGTTTTGATTTAAT
>JAURNO010000103.1 GCA_030830145.1 Verrucomicrobiota bacterium | reverse complement strand
GTGCGGCGCGGGCCGAGACGGTGCTCCGGTGCTATCAGCAGACCATAGAGGACAACTCCCGGTTTTTCGAAGCCGATGAGTTTCAGCCCAAACTCGCCATCACCATGGGCATCAAGACCATTTTGGACGCACGGCGGATTCTGCTTCTGGCCAACGGAGAAAACAAAGCACGGGCGGTTCGCGACATGGTCGAAGGCCCTTTGTCCGCCTTTTGCCCGGCATCTGCTTTACAGCTTCACCAACGAACGACGGTTCTCATTGATGAACCAGCCGCTTCCCAACTGACTCTCAAGGGATACTACAAATTCGTAGGAGAGATGCAGGACGATTTGCTTCGCAAGCATAGGCCTTCGGACTGGATAAGCAGATAAAAAGCAAAGGGTGCATGCAAAAACAGGTACCGGCAAGCTCTCCGAATACCCTAACAAGTTCGAGAGGAATTTCCAATGGCATCATTGCCTTTCCATTGGCAAGCTGGGCCTTTTTCTTCGTTCTTGGGACTGCTTGGTGTAAGGAACGCCCCAACGTAGTAATTTTCCTGACCGACGACCAGGGCACCTTGGACGCCGGTTGTTACGGATCGGACTACCTCCGAACTCCCCAAATCGATAAACTTGCCAAGACCGGCGTACGATTCACCCAAGCCTACGCACACTCGTTCTGCTGTCCGGCGCGCGCCGCCTTGCTTACCGGTCGCCACCCCCAAAGAGGCGGGGTAAATGCATGGGTGCAGGGAAACATGAAGGACCCTGAAAAAGGGGTAAATATTGCTCTTGAGGAAGTGACCCTCGCCGAAACCTTGAAGGCGGCCGGCTACCGTACGGCCATCTTTGGGAAATGGCACCTCGGAGCCCATCGCGACCACGGTCCGAAACGTCAGGGATTCGATGAATTCTTTGGAATACGGGGTGGCTTCGTCGACAATTATTCTCACTATTTCTTGCAGGGGGACGGTTTCCATGATCTTTACGAGGGAACACGCGAGATTTGGGCAAAGGGAAAATATTTCCCCGAATTAGTCGAGCAAAGAGCCATCGAGTTTCTCGACCGGGCGAAGGACAAGCCCTTTTTCCTCTACCTGCCCCTGAACACTCCGCATTACCCCGAGCAGCCGCTTGCTAGACACTTGGCTCAATTCGAGGAACTTGAGGAACCTCTTCGTACTTATGCAGCTTTTCTCGCCACGACCGACGAATCAATCGGGCGGATCGTCGATAAATTGAAAGCCCTGGATCTTCGCCGTAAGACGATCATCATCTTCATGAGCGACAACGGACATCAGTCCTATCAAAGTTTTGATTTCTTCCAAATCAAAGTAGACGAACACGCAAGCGGTTTGCCCCGTGGGTATCGATTCAGTTCGGGTGCAGGCCCCAACGACGGTGGAGGGAATACGGGCAAGTGGATTGGACAAAAAGGAACCTTCCTCGAAGGAGGAGTTCGGGTACCCGCCATCATCAGTTATCCCGCCAAGCTTCCTTCCGGAGAAGTCAGGAATCAGGCGATCACAGCCATGGACTGGTTCCCGACCGTCCTCGAACTCTGCGGGGTCAAGTCTCCCGAGGTCAAGTTGGACGGGCGTAATCTGCTCCCCTTGATTCACGACAAGACCACGCCCTCCCCTCACCCGGTTTTACATTTCCAGTGGCAAAACAAATGGGCGGTCCGGGAAGGCGACTGGAAACTCGTCAGACACAAGGGACCGCGTTCCAACGCGAAGGAACGCTTTACCCTTCACAACCTGGCCGACGAACTCCCCGAGAGTAAGAACTACGCACTGGAAAAACCGGAAAAGGTGAAGCAGTTGCTGGAAATACGCTTGGAATGGGAAAGGGACGTCTTCCCCAAGTAGTCTTTCATGCGGTAGTCAGACTGCCTTGTGTCGCAAGATTGGGATTGCGTGGCCTTCGGTTTTATTGAACAAGAGCAAGTGATTGCAGTGATTCCAAAAAAAGGAGCCCGTTTTTGGCTTTGTCCGGCATTTTTCCTCCTCGCCGCGGCTCCGGGGTTCTGGCTTCCGGTGTTGGCGAACGTTCTGCATGCCAACGGTTGGGGAACCTACGTCACCTTGACTTTTATGGTCCTGCCGTTGTCGGCCGTCCTTTCTCCTTTGATTTTTTCCGCCCGGGCCGACCAAGTGATCGCGGCCGAAAAATTGCTCGCGATCATCATTGCAACCGGAGCGATCCTTGCCGGAGTCGCATTCCTTCTCCTGGAACAAGGAGAGCAACCCATGCTATTCATCCTGTGCTTGGGATTGAAATCCTTGGTCACCGCCCCCGCCTGGCCCTTGTTGACCACCATCACCCTGAGCACCACCGATCACCCGGAGCGCGATTTCGGAAAAATCCGGGTTTGGGGAACCTTGGGGTGGATGGGAGCAGGTTGGCTGGTCAGTTTATTCGCCATGGACCTGTCTCCAACTGTGGGACGACTCTCGGTCGCAGCCAGCCTGCTCGGAGCGGCCTGTTGCTTTTTGCTCCCCCACTGCCCGCCCAAAGGCGGTCCGCCGAAAAACGCCTTGGACGTCTTGGGCTTGCGGGCGTTTCGTTTGTTCAAGCAAAGGGACACCGCGATTTTTTTTGGAACCGCCTTCCTTTTTTCCATTCCCCTCGCGGCCTACTTCAGGCACACGCCCCAACAACTACGGTTTCTGGGGTGCGAACAAATCGCAGCCATCATGACGGT
>JAURNO010000102.1 GCA_030830145.1 Verrucomicrobiota bacterium | reverse complement strand
TGACTTGGGGCAGGCGTGATGGGGACAAGCGCAATACCCAGGTCTATCCTGACTTCAGCACCATGCATGGAAAAATCAGCGGGGCCTACGAAAAGGCAGGGCGGGAAAACGATTCCCTGATTGCTCCAGTCGGTCACGCTTTTTCCATAATTCATTCTCAGGACAAGGCACTCTTCAAGAAGCTCTACAAGAAAGACGGAAGCCACCCCTCCTCGCAAGGAGGTTATTTGGCTGCCTGCGTCTTGTGGGCAACCGTAAGCGGGAAAGATCCCGTTTCCATTCGGTGGAACGGCTTCCTGCATTCGACCCAGGCCAAGGTTCTGCGTGAAGCGGCCGCCCAAGCGGTTCTGAAAAACAAAGGCTAAGGCCGTCTTCTCGGTGGACTGAGAGGCCTGTCGTGGGTATGCCGAGGTCCGCCACGTAACTTTAACGGTTCCGCCTTAAAATATCTTGGGATCACAGGCCAATTTGAGGTAAGAAAATAGGCGTAGGTTCCTTTTGGAAACTCCTTCGTCACGGTGAAGCGACCGTTGCATTGATCCAAGTCCCCCAATCCCTTGACATATTCGTAGTCTTTGCTGAAGGTTCCGTCGTATTTGCCTCCTGGTCCTTTAGGTTGCTCTGGTCGGTTTCCCTTTTTCAAGCGGTAACTGCTGCTGAGTTCCTTGATAGTGGATTTCGGATCCTTGGCATCCGCATAGCCGTACAGGGCATAGATGGGGAAACCATCCATTGAGTATCCAATCAAGGGCGAATGCTTTTTATCGGTAACTTCAAGCTGCTTGAGCAAGCCCGTGGGCAATCCATGATAGTGATAGGCACCGTTGGGTTGCACATGGGCGTTGTTTTCGTCGACTCCAAGAAGAACCGCTCCGCTCAAGGCTTCGTAATTCCAGTCGGCCCGCCGGTTGCCCATGAAAAACTCAGCGGTGCCTGGATCGAAAAGCACACCATTGACGGCAATCCCGAATGGGGTGTTGGGCGGACCGCGCCCCGTATCGTTATGCAAGGCAACAGGTTTTTTGGCCGGCTTTTGGTTGGCCGGTATCGAGAAACCATAAGCCTGCTGCTCGATCTCATGAGGATTGCTCCGGTTGGGAAACCTGCCGACCTTGTGTCCGGGAATACCGTTGGCCGTGACCTTGATTTGTTTACGGCTCTTCTCAAAGGTTTGCTCGCTCTGGAACTTCAGGTCTTCGTTTGCCTGCACGGGCGACCAGTTTTTCTTCTGAGTAACCGAGTGCTTTCTCATTGGAGGTCTGCCGGGGCGCGGTTGGCCGACAAGCAAAGTATCAGACCCAAGAAATCCGAAAATGAAGAGGCAGTATGTATATTTGACGAAGTGCATGGAAAACTTTCTTTAGACAATATGTTCAAGGTCTTTGAACGAGGACCAAGGGTAAAAGTTGCGAAATTAAAAAGTCCTAAAGTTTACGCTTTTTGATATTTGGCTTATAGTCTATATTTCAAAACATGACTTCCTCATCAGATCAAAAATACAATGTCCCCGGATTGGATCGTGCACTCTCGATCATCGAATTACTTAATGAACGCCCAACCGGCTTGTCGGTCAATGAGATATCCGCCGAACTCAAATTTCCAGTGAACAGCGTGTATCGCATCATGAGTACCTTGGAGAGGAGAAACTATGTTGTGAAACGCAATGGAGAATCCGGGTACATGCTTTCTGAAAAGCTTCTCGGTTTGGCGACTCCGGTAGTTGGTGATGCCTCTTTTATCGAAAATGCGATTCCTGCAATGCGGGAACTTCGGAACCTGACCAAAGAAAGCGCCCTTGCCGGAGTTTTGCTCAAAGATGAAGGCGTCGTGCTCGAACAGGTCGAAGGATTGCACAACTTTAGTTTCAAGGTGAACCCCGGGCTTCGCTTCCCCTTGCACACGGCGGCACCCGGAAAAGCCTTTCTGGCGAACCTTGGCTCCCTTCAGCGTGAAAAGATCCTGAATGGCCTAAACCTCCAAAAGTTCACCCCAAACACCATTACCGACAAAGATGTCTTACGGGCTGAAATCGAGCAGGTTTCAAAACTTGGTTATGGCGTGGACAGAGAGGAGGAAATGGAGGGGCAGGTATGCATAGGTTCAGCCGTTTTAAACCGTAATGCGGAACTTGCGGGAGCGATATGGTTGGTGGCTCCGTCCCATCGTCTTCCTGAAAAAGAAATTCCCAGGATTGGTGGTTTGGTTAAGAAAACCGCCGATAAAATTTCCTCAAGCCTTGGCTGCGTTTTTCTTCAGGTCGCCTGATTTACTTTGATAACTTCAGTCATCCCAATAGCTTTACTATAGATGAAAATTAATTTAGCCCGAATTGCATTTCTCATTTTTCTTCTTCCTGTCACCACCTATGGGCAAGAAAACCTCAGCAAGGATGATCTTGCGTTTTGGAGGGATAAGGCCATGCCAATCCTTCAGAAAAACTGTTGGAAATGTCATGGTGAGGAAAAAAAGATCAAGGGTGACCTTGTTCTGACCACACGGCAGGGCGTCTTGGATGGTGGAGAAATCGGCCCGGCCGCCGACTTGGAAAAACCAGAGGCAAGTTTGCTTCTTGAAATGATCTCTTACAAAGACGACGACCATCAGATGCCACCGAAGGGGAAACTCTCGGACGAGGAGATCGCCACCATAGAGAAATGGGTCCAACTCGGTTTACCTTTTCACCCGGAGGACGAAGTCGTTTTTCACCATGAAGAGGAAACCAATTATTCCAACACCATTGTCAATGACAGAACCAAATCGCATTGGGCCTATGTCAAACCAGTTGACCACAAGCCTCCGACAGGAACGGGGGCAAAACACCCGATCGATGCCTTTATCCTCGATCAGCTCAAAAAGTCGGGACTGCCTGCCAATCAACTAGCCGAGCCCGCTGCCCTCCTTAGGAGAGCTCATTTCGATCTCGTTGGCCTGCCCCCTGAACTTCATCAGGTCGATGCTTTCCTAAAAGACAATTCCGATATAGCATTCGAGCAAACGATCGATCGCTTACTCGCTTCTCCGCACTACGGCGAAAAATGGGGTAGGCACTGGCTCGACTTGGTCCGTTATGCCGAAACCAACGGCTATGAGCGAGATGGAGACAAGCCCATGGCGTGGAGATATCGCGACTACGTCATACGAGCATTCAATGAAAACAAACCCTACGACGTTTTCGTTCAGGAACAACTAGCAGGTGACGAGTTACCCGAAGCGGATGCGGATTCAATCACCGCTACCGGTTTTCAGCGACTGGGTATCTGGGACGACGAGCCTGCGGACAGAGAACTTGCTCGTTATGACTATCTGGACGACATCCTTCGGACTTCGGGTGATATATTTTTGGCCATGTCCATCGGGTGCGCCCGTTGCCATGATCACAAAATCGATCCGATACCGACCAAGGATTATTACTCCATGCTTTCCTTCTTCGCCAACGTTTCTCCCCACGGCAAAGGGAAAACGAATTTGGTGAAAGTACAAGAGGCGAAGGGGAACGCCCAATTCAGCAATGAGTTCGAAAAATGGTCCCGTCGAGAAAAGGACTTGCAGCGTCAAATCGATGGCTTTGAAAGTAAATTTTTAGTTAAATTCGACGAAGATCTTCTGCTTGAAAAATCATCCAAGATCAGAAGCAAACCGGTCGTCTTGATTTCGGATGCGAGAGCAGAAGCTTCGACCTGGAATTACTCCACGGAAAAGCCCGGAGACGATTGGTTCGAAGTGGGTTTTGACCATTCGAAATGGGATTTGGGCAAGGGAGGATTCGGAAGAGAAGGAACTCCGGGTTCCAAGGTCAATACCAAGTGGCATACTTCGAACATTTGGCTAAGGAAGAACTTTCGTTTGGCCGCCATACCCAAAACTTTGCGCCTCGCCGTCCACCATGACGAAGACGTCCAAGTTTACTTGAACGGCAAACTGATACTCGAGAGAAAGGGGCATGTTTCCAAGTACCAGACCCATGATGTCTCGAAAGAAGCAGCCGACGTTTTGCAAACGGGCAAAAACGTGATCGCGGTTCATTGCCAACAAACTTCTGGTGGTCAGTACGTTGACTTGGGTATGGATAGTTTTGACGAAGCGGTCGACCTGGCGGCCCTTATCAGAAAACACGCCAAGAACCTCATGGGAGAGGGCCCATTCAATAACTACAAAGCAAGATCTCGTGACTTGCAAAGACACCTGCCGGCCAGACCCAAGGAAAACGAATACGAGGTATTGGCCGTGGGCGAAAGAGGTAACAACACGATTCGTATCCTGCGAAGAGGAAACCCTGCCTTGAAGGGTGATGAAGTCAGCCCCGCGTTCCCCTCGGTATTGACCTCCCTTCCCGCCGTGATTCCAGAAAACTACAAAACGGACAAATCCTCGGGTCGAAGGCGAGCCTTGGCCGAATGGATTACCTCCAAAGAAAACCCGACCACCGCAAGGGTCATGGTCAACCGGATCTGGCAACATCATTTTGGGCGAGGGATCGTGCGCAGTACAAGCGACTTTGGTTTTCAGGGCAACCTCCCTACCCACCCCAAACTTTTGGATTGGTTGGCCGTACGCTTCATGGAGTCAGATTGGGATATCAAGGCCATGCACAAGCTCATCATGACCTCGCAAGCATACCGCCGCTCCTCCGCTCCATCCGACGAGTGTTTCGAGCAGGACCCCTTGAACGACCTTCTTTGGAGGTTTGACATGAGACGCCTCGGCGCAGAAGAGGTCAGAGATTCGGTGCTTGCCGCAAAGGGTACCATCAACCTTGAGATCGGCGGTCCCAGCGTAACCCCCCCGCTTCCCGAAGTGATCCTTGCCACGGCATCCAGAAAGGGAGCCGGTTGGGGTGGTTCCACTCCGGAGCAAGCGAACCGCCGCAGCGTTTACGTCAAGGTCAAGCGGTCCATGCAAATGCCAATCCTCATCAATCACGATATGGCTGACACCGATTCGACCTGCCCGGTGCGCTTCAGCACAACGGTTCCAACCCAGGCCCTCAATATGCTGAATGGAAAGTTCATGAACGACTCGGCAAAAGCGTTTGCCGAAAGAATCCGCAAAGAAGCCGGAGAAGACCCTTCCAAACAAATCGCCCACGGTCTCAAGTTAATCTTGTCACGAATCCCATCATCCGAGGAAATCAAAGCCGCAATCAATATGCTCGAAGACGTCAAGAACTCCTCAAAACTCTCCGATAAAGATGCCCTCGACCGTTTCGCCTTGC
>JAURNO010000101.1 GCA_030830145.1 Verrucomicrobiota bacterium | reverse complement strand
TGCTCCTCATCTTCTTCGTCATTTTGGCAAAGGCTCAGGACGACAGTCATCTGCGTTGGGAGCCGGCGGCCGACGAGGAACTTGAACAAGCCAAGAATTACAAGGCCAGTGTCGTGATCGACGTAAAGAACAAGACCTACCTCAATGGTCGTCCCATAGCCCAAGCTCAATTGGAAGGTGCCATAGGTGATCTGCTTGGGGACGCCGAGCCGAGCAAGCGTACCGTTTTGCTCAAGGTCCACAAGGATGCAACGGTCCTTCAATTCGAACCCGTAATCGAGGCAGTCAGCAAATCGGGCGGGGAAATACATCACGTGCTCGAGCAAGAGCGGAAATAATTTCAAAACCAAAACCAAACATGAGCGAAGAACCAATTGTCGAACCAATCGCCAGTCCCAAGGGGGACTTCAAAAAACTGGGGCGCAATAGCCAAGCCGTCGTCGGGGAACTCAGAGAGTTTCTCGCCAACCTCAAGGGCAAGAGTCCCAAGGAAATGATGGGGGCGGTGGCGGAGAGCAGCCTTGCTCAAAGCCTTTTGATCTCAACTGTGATTATGACGCTTCTCGTCTTTGCTCTGTCCGCCATTCCTTACTACCTTAAGGATGAACAAGCTTCTGCAGAGGCCGCCGAGAAAGGAACGACAACGGAAGATAATCCGGCGGAGCAATCCAATGCACCTTCCGTTGCGGGAGAAAGTTCTTCCGGTGAAGAAGGCTCGGTTCAGGAAACCGCTCCATCGAAAACCCCCGAGCAAAAAACCGCCGACATCCTTGGCGTGGGGGAAGTGGCCGACCCTGACTCCAATCCATTGGATTCCGGTGGCGACGACCTCCTCGACGGGTTGGATGACCTTTGATTAAACGCATTCCATGACCTCTTTCCGTACCCTGCCTGTTTTTCTCACGGTTGCGGTTGCGGTTGCTTGGCTTTACTTGTGGTTGGATTGGTTGACCTTCAATCAACTTTCCACCGAGCAGCTTTGGGGCGGTTTCGGATTAAGCATGGCAGTGGTAGCTTGGTGGCTGGATCAGTCGCGCAAAAAGGAAAGGGTGATCCGTCACCTTGTTTATTCCGTTTGTTTTTTTCCCGTCTGGCAAATTTCCTTGTTTGCCCTTGAGGAGCTAGGATCCAGCGATGCCTCTGGAATCTTTACGGTTTGGTTGTACCGGTTCGGCCTGTTCTTTGGTTTTTTGATCGGCTTGCTCTGGGTTTGTTGGTTCACGGAAAAAAAATCAAGAGTTTGGCAGAAAAGAAGGTTGGAATACGGATCGGTCGGAAAACGCGTGGCTCCTCTTCATGCGATGCACCTCTCCATTGCCGGCCCGATCGATGGACTCAGGGTATGGAACCCCCTGGACATGGATGCTTGGTATTACGGGAAGCAACGCCAAAAGCTCAGGCAGTCGCTCACCGTCTTGGTCTCCTATTTCATTTTCTTTGCCTTGCTGATTCTTTTGCTCCTTCAGATTTCGGGCTGCAAGGAACTCTACGAGATGCCCGCGGGGGGAGGGGAGCAAAAACCCAACCAACCGGTGGTCAAGGTGCAGAAGGTGATCAAAAAGAAGATCATATTCAACCCGCTGAGCAAGGTGATCGCCAAAGTTCCTCCAATCGAGGAGATCAAGCTTCAGTTGATGGAAATCACCAAACACGCCTACACCGTTGGTTACGGGAAGGGGGCAGGGGCCGGTTTTGCCGGAGGAACGAACCGGGGCAAGGTTCGCTTTATCAGGCTCGAGTACAATGGCGGGGATTGGGATCAGGGAATTGATGCCGACTTGAATATGCTCGTGCAATACAACCTCCGTACCCAGCACAAGATTGCCGAACGTCCGGAAACCCGTAAAATTCTCCAATTACGAAATTTTCCCGTCGGCAAAAGCCCACCGATCGTCTACATGACCGGTCAGAAGAACATCAGCCTCGGTAAGACCGAGACCGACGTGCTCAAGGAATACCTGACCGAAAAGCACGGCATGCTTTTTGCCGACAATGGAGGAAGCGCTCATTGGGGCAATCAGTTCAAATCCCTCATGAACCGGGTATTGCCGAACGTATCGTACATCCGGGTGCCTTTGGATCATCCCATTCACCGTATCCCTTTCCCCATTCCTTTCCTTCCCTACGTCGCTCCGCATGGCGGGACGGATGCTCTCGCTTGGGTCGTGAATGGGAGAATAGCCGCCTATTATCACCCAGGGGATATTGGAGATGCCTGGGCCGATGATCATGCGGGCGTGCCCGCTCAGATATGGGAAGCTTGCTATCAACTGGGAACAAATGTCATATTTTACGCTCACACGGAGTACAGCAAATGGTTAGAAGCACGAAAAAATTCAGATTAATTTCATCCCTGGCGATCCTCATCGCCTTGTTTAGCCCCGCTCGATCAGAGGCAGCCCGTTTGGCTTATCTCGAACAGATGCCCCTCGAAGCCTTCGCCAAGTTGCGCGAGATCGAGAAGCATCAGCTAAAGATCGCCGAAAAGTTTTATCTGAAGGGTGAGCACAAGGCAGCGGCCGCCGAATACGACAAGTTTCTGACCCTCTACGAAAGAAGTTCCGGGGGACCGTATTCCCTGCTCATGTGGGCTCACTGTCAGGTCAAACTGAGATTGGTCAATACGGCGGTTCGAGACGGTTTTCAATCGGTCATTGATTATTGGCCTGAATCCCATGAAGCCGTGGTTTCCAGCTTTATGATCGCCAAGTGTCACCTCTTGAACGGCGAACCGGGTAAAGCGGACAAAGCCTTTGCTCAACTGGCGGATGACTTCCCCAAACATTCCCTGGCAACCCTTTCCCGGGTCGAGATGCTGGGCATTGCGACAAGCCGGAAGGATCAGCAGAGACAGATCGAACTCTGGACGGATATTGCCTACAAGACCCCCAAGACCAAGGAGACCGCATCATATCGTTCCTCATCCGCCCGCAGCTTGGCGGCTCATTTTTTCCAGGAGAACGAATTTCAAAAAGGAATCGAAGCCCTCGAGACTTATTATGACAAGGCCCGGTACGATTACGTTCATGCGGTTCACGACGTATGCAATTCGGTCGTATCCCGTCTCTTTCGTTCGGCCGAGACCAAGGCCCGGGCCGAGAAGCTCGGAGACGGCCTGATCTCTTTTGTCGAGCAAGCGCTGCCTGACCAATCGCAGG
>JAURNO010000100.1 GCA_030830145.1 Verrucomicrobiota bacterium | reverse complement strand
TGAAGTTAGATGCCAACGAGTTGCTCAATTTGGGGATTGTTGACCAAATACTACCTGAGCCCATCGGAGGAGCACATCGCAGTTGGGACGAGACTGCTCAAACTGTAGCCAAGGTCTTGGACAAAGAGCTGGACTCCATGTCCAAAACAGATGGCGAGCAACTTATAAGCTCTAGATATGATAAATTCCGTAAGATGGGCGAGTTCATTAGCCCCTGAGGTCCTTGATTCTAGTTCCGGTTTCTTATGGCCGTACCGCTACCATTGTCGTTTTGATCAATGACGCCAATGATGTCATTTCTCAAACGCATACGCATCTGCTGAGTAGCCTCGATTTGTTGCATTAGATTGTTATTATCTGCATTGAGAATGGCAATCTGACGATTGTATTCGTTTTGCCTGCTTTGGCTGTTGAGCAAATCGTTTTGCAAGCGCTTGTTATCAGATTCATAATTTTTCAAGTTGTTTTGCAAGGCCAACTCTCTTCCTGCAATCTCGTTGAGTTGTAGTTGCAGTTGTTGCGCTTCTCTTGCAAGTTCCTCGTAGGCTCTGCTGCTACTGTCCTTCAGGCGAGCGACTTCACTTTGCAACTGAATGTTTCGGTCTTCCATCATTCTAATGTTTTCGTTGAGAATTCTTTCATTGCCGACGGATTGCGTGAGTTGGATTTCCAATTGGCGAGATTTGTCCTTGTAGAAATCGCTTTCGTCTTTGAGTGCACTGGATTCTTCCAACAGAGCTTGATTTTGCATATCAATGTTGCGAACTTTGGATACCAAACCCTGCTCATTGGTATTCATGTTTTGGAGTTCCACTTTCATTAGATCAATAGCTTCTTCCATTCCATTGTTTTCCGATTCGAGATTTTTTGTTTTCGAGAGCAGCATCTCATTTGCGTCGCGGAGTCCTAGAAGTTGTTCGGAAATCCTAGACTCTTCGAGACCCAACGAAGTTAATTCAGAGCGAAGTAATGACAACTCTCCTTTCATTCCGGATTCCGAAAGCTTGAAATCATTATTCCTTGCAATCAGTTCTCCAATATCGGCTTTCAAATCGTTGTTGAGGGCTTGCAGATTGGCAGCTTGTTCACCTTTCCTCGTGGATTCGAATTTCAATTCGTTGGAAAGGTTTCTGAGCGATTCAATTTCAGCCAACAGGGCCTCGTTTTCAATTTCGATCTCACGATATCGATCTTTTGCCAATTCACCTTCGTCTGCAAGATTGGCATTTCTGTCCTTTAGTAAATCTTCGACTCCAGCCAGTCTGGCTACTTCGTTTCTCAAGCCGTTGATATCTTCCTTCAGTTTGATTTCATTATTCTCAAGTCCCTTGACTTGAGCTTCTTTGCTTTTAAGGAGGGCTTCGGTGTCGTTGAGACGAGCGGACTGAGAATCCAAATCAATACCAACTCCTGATAATTTTTGTTTCAGCGTATCGTTTTCTCTCTGAAGTTTTTCTCCTAATGCTTCCAACTTTTTATTCGTCGCCAAAAGCGTATTGTTTTCCGCCATGACATTATTAGCCCTTCTCTGGATGGTAGATTTCCCAAGCTCCAAGTCCCTGATTTTGGAATAGTTGTTTTTCTCCTGAGCGTCGAAAGACCTTTGGGTGTTGGAGAGCCTTCTGTTCTCGACAGTCAATTCTTTGTTTCTTTGAGCAAGTTCCTGTTCGTCAGCTTTGAGTTCCAAAAGTTGTCTCCTTAACCTGGCATTAGTGTCATCCAAGTATTGGTTGCTAGTTGTAGTTCGCATGCCGTCTTGCTTTATTTTTGCCAGTCGGTTTTCAAGCGTTGCAACCTGAGCGAGAGCATCGTTGAGGGACTGTCTCAGTTCGTCGTCGGCCTCGGCTTCAATAATCTGCGGTTTACTCTTCAGGGCGATCAAGCCTCTGGTTTTCTCGATCAAAGCATTATGTTTGGCAACCAATTGATTGTATTGCTCGATTAGGTATTCTGGATCTCGCAACTGTGATTCGGTCTGTCCGAAAACAAATAGAGGAACGCAAAAGATAAGTACAAGGGTGCGTGAACAAGCTAAATTCATAATAAAATAAGTTCGAGTTCCTAACATTTCATTATTGAAGATCGAAAACAAGAAGAATTTTTCCATATCGGCACGAGTTTATGCTCAAATAGTAGAGGCTCTTCTCAATCTGTCGTTTATTGCCTCAACTATTCCCCCTGTTTTTTCAATCAGGGGAATGTGAATGATTTTCTTCTTCAAAAGATCGCCTTTGTGCAAGCTGGTGTAAAGATTCCTGCCAATTTCCACAGGGTCTCCGGTTTCGGAAAAATACATGACTGCAGCGGAGTAGGAATCGAATAACGGAAGGGATTTTTTACTAGGAATTAATATCAAGTTTTCAGAAGAGGAAGGTGCGAGACTTAGCAATTCCTTTAAAGATGGATACAGACGAACTGGAGTCTCGGGCGCGTAATGTTTGACTGATAATCCTGGAGATTTACTTGGACTTCCGGTTTCTATGGTTTCGTTTGGGTTAAGAACTTCTCTTCCTATGACCTTTTCCACCTCGGTCTTTGAAATCGGACCTGGTCTGAGAATGGTAGGGGTTTGGCAACTAAGATCTAAAACCGTTGATTCCAGGCCTATTTCACTTTTACCGCCATCCAGCACCGGAGGGCAAGTATTCCCGAACGAGGTGATTACCTCTTCTGCAGAAGTCGGACTTACTTTTGAATAAGGGTTGGCACTTGGAGCTGCAAGAGGTTCCCCGGTCAATTGAAGAACTTTCCTAAAAAGGGGGTGGGAGGGAGAACGTATGGCAACTGTATCTAGACCTGCCGTGACATTGTCTGGGACGACTTTCTTTTTGGGTAAGATCAGGGTAAGTGGTCCAGGCCAAAATCTTTTGCTGAGAAGCGAACACATCTCGTCAGGGTAAGACAATCCATTCGCTTGGTCTAGGTCAAGAACATGCACGATCAAGGGGTTGGAGGCAGGTCTTCCTTTCAAACGAAAAACCTTATCTACGGCATCAGCATTAAGCGCTAGGCAAGCTAACCCGTAAACCGTCTCGGTTGGGAGGGCAACCACTCCTCCATCCAGAAGGGTGTTAGTGTAAAAACTAAAGTTGGCTTTCTGCAATGAAGCCGAATTCTGAAATTTCGAAAGGCAAAGGCTTACTGAGACAATTGCATGTGCCGAGATTTCTTAATAAGTTTTGAAACCTTGCGCTGCTGCATGGGCGTTAACCCAGTATATTTAATTGGGAGAATCTTGCCCGTGTCGGTAGTGT
>JAURNO010000099.1 GCA_030830145.1 Verrucomicrobiota bacterium | reverse complement strand
TAAGCCGCCTAAGCCCCGAACCTTCCGCACCGACGACCAAGCCTAATGGCCCGCTTAGATCAGCCTCGAAAACTGCCGTACTTGCCTGATCGCTGGTCCCAACCAACCTCACCCCGGCCTCACTCAACTTCCCCATGAATCGAGAGAGATTGCGGGCACGGGCCAAAGCAAGGGATTCGGCAGCACCCGCCGCCACATGACGAACAACTTCAGTTAGTCCCGAAGACCGGTCGGACGGCATGACTACAAGATCAACTCCTGCTCCATCTGCTGAACGCAAGCAAGCCCCCAAGTTGCGAGGATCCTGCACCTGATCAAGAAGAAGGACAAAAGGATCCTCATCGAGTGAATCGATGAATTCTATAGCTTCGTCTTCATCCAGGGTCGAAATTGAGGCCTGCGGGTTAGCGTGCGTCCTTCGACCCAAGGATTTTGAATAGCGCCGTGCCATAAATAAAACTCAGATCCTCTCTAGGTTCAGCCCAGTAATATTTTAATCATGAAAATCAGCACCTTGAACGGTCGCCTTGACATAACCTTGCCGGATGCAGAAGTCCCCAAACCTCTCTCCCCCTTCCCGGTTACCCGCATAATCCTCAAGCACCGGCTTGAGTTCAGATACGATTTCATCATTCGTAATGGCTTGCCTGTAAAGCTTGTTCAGGCGCGTGCCGTCCAAGCCTGCCCCGAGGTAGAGATTATACTTACCGGGCGACTTCCCGACTAATCCGATTTCTCCCAAGTAGGGGCGACCGCATCCGTTCGGGCAACCGGTGGAACGGATCGCTATTGACTCATCACGCAAACCAAGACCGTCAATGACTTGGTCAAGCTCATCAATTAAGCCGGGCAAATAACGCTCGCTTTCGGCCAAAGCCAATCCACATGTGGGCAGAGCCGTACAAGCGATTGAATTAAGCCGCAAGGCGGATAATTCAGTAGGGTTGCGAACACCTTTTTCTCGAAATATGTTCTCGATCTTAGCTTTGTCTTCGCCTGAAATGCGGGCAATTACAAGGTTTTGGTTTGCCGTCAACCTAAACTCGCAGGGGACATTTTCGGCAATCTCCCGGATTGCCTCTTTTTCAAGGGCCCGGCCCGAATTTCTCAATCGACCACCTTCTACAAAAAGACCGAAAGTCCATTTTCCGTCCGCATCTTCGGACCAACCGTACCGGTCCGTTGTTGATTCGAAAGAAAAATTCCGAGATGCATCCAAACTCCACCCCAAACGTGTGTTCAACTCCTGCTTGAACCAATCCACTCCCCTTCCTTCGATGGTATATTTCAAGCGAGCATTGCGCCGGTCCGAACGATTCCCGAAATCCCGCTGAATCTTCACGATTTCTTCAGCCACTTGCACCGCTTGTTCGGGCAGGCAAAAACCAATATCGTCAGCCACTCGAGGGAAAGTAGTCATTTTGCCGTGAGTCATGCCTAGTCCTCCTCCAACAAGCACATTGTATCCCACTATGCGGCCATCCTCGATTATTCCTACGAATCCAAGATCGTTGGAAAAGACATCGACGTCGTTACGCGGAGGAAGAGCAACTGCTATCTTGAATTTCCGGGGCAAATAGGTTTTCCCGTAAATCGGCTCGACCGTTTCCTCACCCACCGCAGTTTTTTCACCATCCAACCAAATTTCGGCGTAGGCCGTCGTTCGTGGCGTAAGGTGATCGTGAAGATCTTTGGCCAATGCCAATGCTTCTCCATGTAGACTTGACTCAAAGGGATTGGAAGGGCTCATGACGTTTCGGTTTACGTCTCCGCACGCAGCCAAGGTATCAAGTAAAGTATCGTTGATTTCCTTCATGGTTTGCTTGAGGTTACCCTTCAGCACACCGTGCAATTGGAACGCCTGCCTGGTGGTAAGCTTGAGGGTGCCGTCGGCAAACTCGTCCGACAACCGATTGATTCCAATCCATTGGGCAGGGGTACAGACGCCTCCGGGCACGCGAACGCGGATCATGAAGGAAAAAGCTTTCTCCTTCTTTTCCTTGATCAATGCGCTTCGTTTGTCCCGATCGTCCTGCAAATAAGTTCCGTGAAACTTCGTGAGTTGGGAGTCATTGGGAGAAATCGCGCCCGTGGTGGTGTCCGAAAGGCTCTCTGCGATCGTGCCGCGGAGGTAATCGCTTTCTTCTTTTATGCTTTCGTTTTTGGAAAGCTTCTTGGGTAGATTAGTGTCTGACATATTTGGATAATTACATGATGGATATTTTCGCCAAAGAAGCAAGAGAGGGAAATGAAATGTTTTAGGCTTGCGAAAACTCGCTGTCGTCAAGTTGCAGAGAGGGATTGAACGATAATTCCTGGTTCTCATTGGACCAAAGATGTTTTGAATCAACCTCGGCGGCATAGGCGATCATGGAGGCGTTGTCTCCCGTATGGCGCATTTCAGCTGCAAGAAAATCAACGCCTTCGTCATTCGAAAGTTCTTCGAGTTTTGATCGAAGCACCTGGTTGTTGGCCACCCCTCCGGAAAGCCCAAAACTTTTGAATTGCTCGGTACGCAAAACCTGACGACTTTTGTTTAGCAAATGATCGATTGCGGCTGATTGATAAGAAGCACAGAGATCCGCATAACGATTTTCGATTTCTTCCTCTTCCATTTTTTGAAGAGTATAGAGCAGGCTTGTCTTGAGACCCGAGAAACTAAATTTCATTTCGTTCCTAGCAGGGAAGGCACGGGGAAAAGGAAAGGCTCGGTCATCCCCTCCCCTTGCCTTTCTCTCAAGCTCCGCACCACCAGGATAAGCAATGCCCAAAAGCTTTCCTCCCTTGTCCAAAGCCTCACCGGCGGCATCGTCGACAGTCTTGGCCAAAACCTCGATTTCCCTTTCATTGTCCATGCGGAACAAAAGGGTGTTTCCACCCGAGACCAGCAAACCGAGGTGAGGAAGGAAATCTGCCCACCTTCGATCATCCGCGAGATTCAATCCCATAAAGGGCGAAAAAGCATGCCCACGCAAATGATTTACGCCTTGAACCGGAATTCCCCAAAGCAAACCGAGGGTCTTGGCCACCGACAAACCCATTCCAAGACAACCAATCAAACCCGGCCCACAGGTAACGGCAATTCTGGAAATCCTCCCAGGCATTTCGTTCTCGCTTCTTACCAAATCCAAAAGAGGGGTAAAATTGGCCAAATGCTCGCTTACGGCCAAGTCCGGTACCACCCCACCATAATCCGCATGACTTTGGATCTGACTGCGTACCCACTCGTCCAAAAAACCTTGAGCGGGATCAAAAAGAGAAAGAGCGGTTTCGTCGCAAGAACTTTCGATTCCCAAAATCATAGAACCCTGGTTTTATTGACCGGTGACATTGGAATCCCCGCTCAGAAGATCGAACGCTTTGGATTTTTGCAGGTCGGAAATTTTAGAAAAACCAAAAAGTTCCTCGTACTCCTTACCAGTCAAGCTTGGATCTCCGTATCGTTGCATTCGAAGCTTACTTTCATTTGCATCACTGCATGGAACCAGCACGTCGGGCTCGATACCTTGCTCGTGTATAGTCGAACCATCCGGAAGAAAATACATGGCCGTCGTCAGCTTAAGACCCGATCCGTCGCTTAGGGGAAAGATTGTTTGAACAGAGCCTTTTCCATAGGATTTCTCTCCCACCAAACGGGCTCGCCCGAGCACCGAGAAAGCACCAGCAACAATCTCCGACGCACTCGCGCTGCCCTCGTTCAACAACACTACGAGAGGCTCTCGAAACAACTTTCTCGAAGTAGATCGGAAATCTCTTAAATTCACCCCGTCCCGTCCTTTCACTGAAACAATTAGGCGATCCTTTTCCAAAAAGAGGTCTGACACCTCGATAGCGGCCGAAAGCAAACCTCCGGAATTGTCCCTAAGGTCCAAAACCAAACGCTCCATTCCTTGGTCTCTCAAACCAATCAAGGCGTCTTGGACTTCCCGGGCGGTTCGCTCGGTAAATTGAATAAGATGCAAATAACCCGTACCCTTTTCATCGATGGATATGTTTTCCACGGATGAAATTTCAATTTCATCACGTCGAACGCGAACGGTCCTTTTCTTTTCGTCTTAATCAAGAATAAGAAGATTCACAAAAGTACCCTTCTCTCCTTTGACCTTGGAACTGATCTCATCAAGTTCCAAGCCCTCCACGGATTCTCCATCTACCTCCAAGATAAACTCACCCACTTTCAATCCAGCCTTTTCCGCAGGCCCTCCTGCGAAGACCTTTGTCAGTAAAACTCCTTTCTCCACATTGCGGATCATTACACCAACCCCCAAGTAACGCCTGTGAGTGTCATCTTGAAAAGCTTTGTACTGCACAGGAGGGTAATAACTGGAGTGTCGATCCAAACCGGTCACCATTCCGTCAATTGCACGATCGGCAAGCTCGCCGAAGCCCGATTCATTCTCGTCGACGTATTTGGAATGAGTCAATCGGAGGGATTCCTCGATCCGGCTCATCGCCCCCCAATAAGCGGGGTCAAACAAAGATCTGAGCTCCGGAGTAACCGCTAACATGGCCAACCCAAAGCCAATCACCCCTGAAAAAAACAGCGCGATTACCTGATACCAAGATACCTTCCACTTGACTACTCTCTTGAGTTTCACCGATAAGGGCTTATCCAACCCTATTGACGATGCCAACGACAAAGCTCACCCAACTTGTTCTCGAATCCTTCGCAAAGCGCTTGGGGAAGCGTACCGTCCTGCCTTTTGACGAGTATGTTGATTTTGCCCTTTACGAAGAGCAAATCGGCTACTACTCAACCGCCAAAAACCGGGTCGGCCGATCGGACCAAACCGACTTCTTTACTTCTTCCTCGTTTGGCGATCTTTGGGGAGACTTGATTGTGGATGCCTGCGTTGATATTCTGGACGGCGAAAACCTTCACGACTACACCTTTGTGGAAATTGCGGCCGAACCGAAAAAATTCGTCTTGAGTGGCAACGATCATCCTTTTGGAAAGACGCAAGTTATAAGATTGGGGGACCCATTTCAGATTCCATCTCCCGCAGTGGTCTATTCGAACGAATGGTTGGACGCCCAAGTATTCAAACGTTTCCGCTTCGATCCTCAGAATAAAGAATGGATGGAAATGGGAGTTAGACTTGAAAATGGTTTATTCCTAGAAGCGGCCATGGATTCGGTTTCTTCGCAAGCTCACAGTTTCCCTACCGAATACGCTAACCCCTATGAGCTAGACTGGCCGTCTGGATCAATCGAAGCACTTGAGAGCTTGTGTAGTAAAAATTGGAGCGGGCTTTTCCTTACTTTCGACTATGGCCTAGATCAAGAAACCTTGCTCAAGGAGCGCCCTCAGGGAACTGCTCGATCATATTTTCGTCACAAAATGGGTACCGATCTTCTCTCCAACCTTGGCGAACAAGATATCACCTGTCATCTTTGCTGGGATGAATTAATCGGGATTCTCGAGAAAACCCATTTCAATCCTTCCGAACTTGTAAGTCAGGAATCGTTTTTCATGCATCATGCAAGTCGGAAAATTCAGGAAATTTTGTCGCAATCCACGGCTTCACCTACCTCCAAGACCCAAGCCCTCAAGGAACTTATCCACCCTCTTCATATGGGAAACAAGTTTCAGGCTCTTTGGGGCCTTCGCAAAGAGTAACGATAAACCCTAACTCGATGAATTTAGGGCAGGCTGGGACCCAAACGGTCTGCCGGATCAAAAGGACGCCCAATTTCGTATATTCTACGAATCGCATCCTCGCCGTAGGCGATCTCAAAAAGAACGAACTCGTCGATACTGCCCCGAAGAGCAATGCCATTATGATCCGGCATATCGAAAGAATGGCCGAGGAGAGACTTCTCAAAAGTAAGAGGAACCATATCGCTCATTTTCTCATGGCTGAAGGAACGACCATTGACGTAATGGCTGATCATCTTCGATTCGGAATCCAGAGTAGTCGCCACGTGAGTCCACCTTCCAACGCGTTCTTCTCCAAAAGCTACGGCCGATTCGTAAAGTTCGAATCCAGTGGCTGATTTCACCCGGAGAGCAAGTTGGCCCTGCTTGTTGATCGACCAGCAAGTAGCGCCTAAAGAAAAAGGCTCCGCATGAATGAGCGGGGCGAGGGTCGAAGGCAAGGCATCAATCTTGATCCAAGCCGCCAAGGTTGCAGAGAGCAAATGCTGTGGCAGATTAAGGCGAACCAGGTC
>JAURNO010000098.1 GCA_030830145.1 Verrucomicrobiota bacterium | reverse complement strand
CCGCTTTCTTCAGGACCTCGGCCACCGTGACGTCTTCGGGGAAAAGGGGAATTCCTCCCGAATTCCCTCGAACGGGGGTATGCCCTTTGTGGTAGCCGGTCAACAAAGTGCTCCTGGCGGAGGCACAGACGGTGTCGCCCGAATAACAATCGGTGAAACGCATACCCTCTTTGGCCATCCGATCGATGTTCGGGGTCAGTATGGTCTTGCTTCCGTAACATCCCAAGTCGTGGTAACCCATGTCGTCCACCATGATAAAGATGACATTCGGCAAAACGGGCTTCTCTGCCCACAGAGAGAAAGACGAAGTGCAAGAAAGAAGGGCGAGGATGGTTCTTAGAATCATGGTTTTGTACGGTGTGATGTAATATTTCGGCACGCGAGCCGAAAGTGGAATGCCTTTATTTAGACAAAAAGACATCGCTTTGCACAACCAAGTGAATGAGGTCGCGCAAACGGTTGTCCTTTTTTCCGATTTCAGCGACGATGCGGTCGACTTCGCCTCGATCAACCGACTCAAGGTGTCGGCCGGTTGCATAGGTAAGCATCTTCTTGGTCAGGCAAGACACGACTAATTCTTTGCGTTCCTTAAGCATCTTCTTGAACTCGACGATGCCGGCGATCTTTTGGCCGTTGGCCATGGTGGCTGAAGTGTCGATGGGGTCCTTGGCTCGTTTGTACCTGTCGCGCCAACGGCCTACCACATCGAAGTTTTCGAACGCGAACCCCATAGGATCGATCTTGGCATGGCAACTGTAGCAGGCCTCGTTTTTGCGGTGCAAATCGAGGCGTTCCCTTATGCTGGTTGCCTCACGGGTATCCACGGGCAAGGGCTCGACGTCGGGGGGGGGAGGTGCGGGAGGTGTACCGAGAATGTTTTCCAGTACCCAAACACCCCGCACAATGGGAGAAGTGTCGACCCCGTTGGCGGTTGCAGTCATCAAGCCTGGTTGAGTGAAAATCCCACCTCTTCGGGGGTCGTCGAGTTTGACTTTGCGAAGACGGGCTCCCCGGATGTCCTCCCGTTTGTAGATCCATTTGGCCAAGGTATGGTTCATATAAGTGTAGTCTGAATCTATGAATTGATCAATCTGTCCGTTGGTTTCCAGGATCTCTTGAAAATAGGTCGTAACTTGTTTGGCGAGCATAGGCTCGATTCTGACGTTCTTGTAGAATTGATATTCACCACCAGACGGAGGCATGTCCCCAAGCTTGTCGAGGCGCAGCCAGGCGGACGGGAAATGCCGGACGAAGGCTTGAGACTTTTCGTCCTTGAGCATCCTGTCGACTTGTCGATCAAGTTCCTCGGAGTCATGGATCTTACCGGATCGGGCGGCGTCGAATAGCTCTTGGTCCGGCATGGAGGACCAAAGGAAATAGCTTAGGCGAGAGGCAATTCCGAATGCGTCGAGGCGTCCGGGTTTTTCCTTCAGGTATAAAAATTGAGGAGAGCAAAGAATGGCGGAGTATCCGTCCTGCATGGCACGGATGAGCAAAGGGACTTCATTGGTGGGCTTTTTGGTGGTTTTCTTGGGCTCGAGACTGTCAACCGAGAGTTGGGTGGGGGCAATGCCGGAGCCTTTCCATCCCGCCCGGAAGCTGTTGGGTTGGCCATAGGCGAAATATTCGACCCGAATGTCGTGGGTTCCCTTCTTGAGGTTGACTTTTCCTTCCTTCAGTTGGGGACCGTGGAGACCGTCGTGTTCGACCACCTTCTTGCCGGCAACGAGAACTCTCGCACCGTCATCGGATGCAATCCGGATGAAGTAATCTCCGTCTTTCGGCGCATCAAGGGAACCCGTGTAGACTACGCCGTATTTTTCCTTCCGTTTGGAAACGGACAAGTCGATCAGACCATTGGGGAGGGTTCCTTCGAACAAAGGTTCAAGCTTGTCGAATTCCGGTAACTTTTCCCATTGCCCTTCGTACACCCGGTATTTCAAGTTTTTGATTCCACCCTCCAAGGTAACGACTGGTTCTACTTTTTGACGAAGAACAAGCTGTATGTAGGGTTCGATTTCCTCGGTCGTTACTGGGCGGCGGTATGCCCGTTCGGCAAAGGTTTTCATGAGGCTGCGAATTTCTTTTTCACTTCCTTTGCCCGAACCATACAAGGAGGTGTGGCTACGGGGAGGCCAGGATTCAGGCAGCGGGGTGACGGTCAGGCTGTGGATACGCAGGTGTGGGCCCTTGTAGCCGTCCTTGATGAAAAGCTTGGCCAGGGTGAATTGCCATGTGTCGTGTCCTGACTTGTCGACTTTTTTGTCGGGCCTTTTGAAGAAGGAATCAGGGAGGTATTTCTCAACTAGTTTCTCGATTCGGAACCCACGGTCGTCGGGACCGTTTTCCCAACCGATCCAAGGGGTCCATCTTTTGTCCAGCCAGGCCTCTTTCGTGAAAGTTCTCTTTTTGCCGTCGCCAGGGAGAGACCAAATAGCCAAAGGTGTGGAGGTTGGTCCCGCAATACCTCCGTTGCCAGTATCCGACATGTTCAGGCAAAGCTGAAAGTTTTCTTCGTCACCAAACTTAATCATCTCACCGTATGGGTGCTTTGCGTTGTGCGCGGAAGCCTCGATCGTAATCTTGTAACGGGATGCCACCCCTACTCCCTGCCTCAGATCGGTCGGGGAAATTCGTCCATAGCGCTCATAGCCTTTGACCATCATGTCGAAGCCAGGATTGAATTCCCGCGAAACAGCTTCCAAAGGGTGTTCCCCCTGCCCTTTTCCTTTGATCAAGTGACCCGCGAAGGTCCTCGTTTCTTTCTTAGGTTCGGCTTCGAGACGGGTTGCCTGACCAAGGACGTCTTCGACCGCTCCGAGGGTGAGTTTAAGGAGGAAATCGGACATGACCAATTTGTCGCCGATGTTGTAGAACCCTTCGTCCTCCTCGTCTTCCGGGAAGAAGCGCAAGGGGTCGTTGCCAGTTCGCTCAACGCTTCCGTTGCCGTTGTTGTCGACTAATCGGGATCCCGTGGCGTCGGGCCTGTATTCCGCACCCTTGAGAAAGAGTAAATCCCTGAAGGTGTTCCGGAGTTCGTGCCGGTTGAGTCTGCGCAAGACGGTTTGCCCTCCCGTGCTTCGGGCGTTCTCATAAGCCAAGGCTAATCTTTGCGTCAATAGGTCGATTACGAGTTTGCTCTCGGCATGGGTTGGTTGAGGCTCTTTCTTCGGCGGCATCTCTCCCAAGTTGAGTTGGTCGAGCATACCTTGCCAAATCTCGAGATTTTGTACTTTCGAGAGATCCTTGCCAAGATTGTCGAAGCGGATTTCTCCTTTTTGTTTTTCCGCCCCATGACATCCGATGCAGTGTTGTTTGAGGAAAGGCTCTAGTTTTGCGAGTGATTCATCTCCGAAGGCCATCGGGCAAGAAGCAAGAAGACATAAAGAGACACTCGAAAGCATCAGCATGCCCGAAAATGACAACCGGACCTTCATAAACAAAAAAACCGTTCTAGCTTAGGACCATTCCAAGCCGGTGAGTGTACCCGAACTGGTTCCGAACCGGTCGATTTCCAAGCCACTATTTTGAAGGATTGAAAGAAGCAAGTTGGCGGCGGGAACTTCGGATACGCCTTCAGCCAATCGTTTTTCCTGACTCACCAGTCTGTCTG
>JAURNO010000097.1 GCA_030830145.1 Verrucomicrobiota bacterium | reverse complement strand
TCTTTGACCGTCATTCGAGTGTTCGCTCCAATCGTGGCAATGGTTCCGTTGCTGAAGAGCAGCACGACCTCGGAATGCTGCTCAACCCTGATTTGCGAACCGGAAGCTACGATTGAACCAACCTGTAATCCGACTGGGGAGGAGGAAGACGAAACAGTGGAAGAATTTCTTTCATACCGGTAGTCGCCGTTATAGTTGGAATCGGGGGCAATTTTTGAGGGACCGACGATAGACGCCTCTCCCCGTACCGAAGCGACGATGGTGGCGCCTTGGGCAAAATCAACCGAGTCGGGGACTGAGGAATTCGAGACGGCGTCGCCCTTCTTCAATTTCATCAAAAAGGAACGGTCCTTGGCGCGAAAAACGGATAAAGGGAGTGAAACGACAGAACCATCCACTCTCTTGAACATGGCCTTGTCTCCGCTAAACTCGACAAAAGCAGCCTGCATCCTATGACCATTCAAATCGGTCCAGTCCCGCAAAGTTTCCTGACCGGAAAGAACAAGATGACACAAAAAGTAAACAAATGGGCAAACAAACTTCATCGGTCTCAACCCAACCACTCTCTCCCCGCACAGTCAAGAAGGAGCATTGAGCAAGCACCCTGGGGGACTCGAACGAGACTTGAGAACCCGACTGAAAAAATGAGAATCCGCCTCCCTTCCACGAAGCTCCAAACCGGGCTATGGACTAGATGCAAGAAGGGGGCGAAAAGTCATCGGGCAGGTTCTTGTCTTCTGCTGTTTGATCTTTTGCTTTGGGCGGTTTCGAGGGGGATGGGGATAAGCTTGTTTGAGAAACCGAAGGAGCTTGCTTCGGGTTGCTACTCTTTGATTTACCGAGCCCCCAAGCGTCGAGAATCGTGGCCAACGAACAAAGAACGATAATAAAACTGGAGGAGACAATGAAAGTCCGGTAATCCCAACCGTCCAGTACGCCAACCAACCAACCCGATATCAAAAACGGGACGCAAAGAACAGGCAGGAACTTGGACCGTAAGCAAAAGCCAATTCCCACAAGAAAAAACAAGGGAGCGGGTTTGGTCAAGAGAAGCGAAAAATGTCCGATCAGGTAGCATTACACCTGAAACTCCGTTATCCCATCAGAGTCATAGTAGTAGACCTCCTTCAAGAGAGAGGAAAACAACACCCAAATCGCCGATAAAATGCAAAAGCAGGAAAACAAAGTTGCGACCAAGTTGACCTTGAAATTGGCTTTGCACAACAGACACACCGCAACGCCCGAAAGTAAAAAGAAAAACCACGAGGTCTCATCTTCCCAGGCATAATCATGAAAAAATGCAAACTCCCCGTAAAGAGCGAGCCCAATGAAGGAAAGGGCGATCAAAGGAAGGAAGTATCTCACATCAGGTCATCGGGCTGTTTGCATAGGAAAGAGAATCAATAACCTAACGTGCCGTCAACAGGTAGAACCGTTTGGATTCTGGGACGAGAACGACCAAGCAAACTTGGCTCGGACTTGACCAAACGAGGCGAAGCCGATTGGGTTTGGTCATGAATGGATTATCCTTTTGCTGCCTCACCTTCTTGCTGGCCTTTTCATCACTCCACCTCCACGGCCAAGTGGACAAACTCCCCAATGACGTCCGTTGGGTACGGGAGTCGGACGAGTACGCTCACCTTTGCAGGCAGACCTTCCGGCTCGCTCAAGATGTGGTACGGGAGCAAATCAAGAATTCGAGCGGGAAAAAGATGGCCGTGGTTATGGACTTGGACGAAACCGTAATGGATAATAGTTTGTATCAGGTGGAGCGTCACCGGCAAGGTCTCGGCTTCACTCAGGAGTCCTGGTCGAAGTGGGTCAAGCGACAAGAGGCCGAACTGGTCCCGGGGGCCAAGTCCTTCATCGACTTTCTTCGCAAACAGCCCGTTCGACTTATTTTCCTGAGTAACCGGATGCACGAAAACCTCGCTCCCACCAAAAGCAACTTGAAAAAACTGGGCGTGCTTCGGACCGACGATTTGTTTCTGCTTCGAGTGGACAAACAAGACACCAAAATCATGAGGAGAGCGGAGATAACCGGCGGCAAAGGCAGAATGAAAAAGACGGGGCCATTTGTCGTCGTCGCCTATTTTGGCGATTCATCAGGCGATTTCCCGTCCTCCGCAAAAGAGGCTTTCGGTAAGGCTCATTTCATGCTCCCCAATCCGATGTACGGGAAGTGGTGAGGCGGATTCGACCGAAAGCACCTCTGTCCTTGGAAAGTGTTTGGTTTTGCCAACTAAAAATAGTTCGGTAATAAAAACACATGGATATTTTTGAAAACGTTTCGATAACGAAAAAAGCAAACGTCTATTTCGACGGTCAGGTCACCAGTCGGACGGTCTCCTTCCAGGATGGATCGAAGAAAACTTTGGGGATCATGTTGCCCGGTGATTATGAATTCAATACGGACGCCAAGGAATTAATGGAAATCACCAGCGGTCAAATGGAGGTTCTTTTACCCGGCGGGGAATGGCAGAGTATCCAAGGTGGCGAGAGCTTCGAGGTGCCCGGCAATTCAAGCTTCCAGCTGAAGGTATCCGAAATTTCGGATTACTGCTGCAGCTTCCTCGACTGATTGCGTCGGCTAGTCGGTTTCTTGGCACCAGACTTTCTTTTGGGCTGCTCATCCCGCACGCCCTTGGGTAATTCAGAAGACCTGATGTCCACAGCCTTGATTTGCCTTTGCAGTTCCTCTTCCAGGTGCTCGAGAACCTTCTTGCTCTTCGGTTCTCCCGCAACATTGAAGAACTGAGTCGGGTCAAGCTGTCGATCGAAGAGTTCGGGCGGATGCCCGGCAAGCTTCACATAAGTGTAGCGTCCGGTCCGGATGCCATAGTGGTTGGGGGAGCCCCAAT
>JAURNO010000096.1 GCA_030830145.1 Verrucomicrobiota bacterium | reverse complement strand
GAGTTTGGGATCGGCGACGAGGGGAAAGGGAATAGAGTCACCACCCTTTTTGTAGGCGGTGAGGGCTTGGGAGAGTTGAGGTTTGGACTCGGTGCTGATCGCGACGATTTCCAAGCCCGCTTTACGAAAGGCATCCATCTTGGGCACGATGGCCTGAAGTTGCTCGACGCAATGGAGGCAACCGAAACCGAGGTAAAAAACCACCATGACGGGACGGCCTCGATAGTCGGTGAGCGAGAGGCGCTTGCCGGTGGAATTGGGAAGTTTCCACGGAGAGGCCGAAGCGGGTTTCCAACGGAAGGGTCCAAGGGCGTCAAGATCGGGAAAGGGATGTTCGGCAGAATCGTCGGGGTTCGCCTTGAGCTTGGGGCGCCAGTCTTCGGAAAATCCGAGGCGTTCGGCGATGGGAGCAAGACGGGCGAAGACGGGAATGGACAGGTCGACGGTTGGGCCAAGTTCACGGAGTTGGCCGAAGGCTTTGTCGGCCTCTTTCGATTTGCCGGCAGCGTTGAGAAGATACGCGGCCTGGGCGGCAGGCAGAGCCGACTGAGGAGGTTTGGCCACCAAAGTTGCCGCTAATTTAGCGGCTTCCTCCTTTTGGCCGACGGCCAGATAGGCTTGGGCCCGGCGGACCTTGTTCATGCTTTTGGCAGCGGCAACGGCTTCCTTGGCTTCTTTCTCTTTTCCTTGGGCGAGGAGCTGATGAACCTTGAGTTCGGCGAGGGCGTTCTTGGCGAAGGTAATGCGCTTCTTCTCCTTGGCTTCCTCCTTCTTGCGTTCCTCAGCCTTCTTCTTGGCGGCGGCCACTTCCTTGGGGTCGGGCTTTTTCTTCTTCTCGTTCGAAATGTCGGGGGTTTTTTCGGCAACGACCGTGGCATTTTGATCGTCGGGCTTTGCCTTCGAGACTTTGGTTTTCTCCTTCGAAACCTCGGCGGTTTTCTTGGGCTTGGGTGGAAGCTTGCTTTCCAACATGGGGCGTATGCGGGCGATGACTTCTTCCCCTTTTTTCAAGTGACCGTTCTTGAAATGAGCAACACCAAGAAGCTGGAGACGGCGTCGGTTTTCGTTGATATCCTCCAAGGCTTCAAGTTCGCCCGATTCGCAGAGGTCGGCCAGTTCCTCCCACAGCTCGAATTGCTCGAGGGTGGAAAGAAGACGGCGGTGGCCATGGGACGCGCTCCCTCCACGCTTGGCGAGGGTGTTGTATTCGGGGTGACGGGGAAGAGAAATCATGTTGCGGGCAAGGGCCACGGCCTCCTCTACCCGACCGATGGTGGCAAGGTTGCGGCAAAGCCATTCGTTGTTGTGAGCGTAGTTGTGAATTTGGTCCGGCATGACGCGGTCCTTCACCATGTAGGCGTGGTCGATGCGGGCGGAGGCTTCCTGACTCCGGGTGGCGTCATGGAAGCGCTTGAGCTTGGAGTAGATGTGGCCTGACATGTGCCACATGTGAGCGATGCCGGGCGCTGTTTGCCCGCAGACGGCGGCTGAATCCACCGCCCGGGCGGCCCGTTTGTAGTCCCAAAGGTGAATGCGGTAGTGGTGGGCAGGATGGATCGGGTTCACTTTGAAGACCCCTTGGAGAAGGGCGTCCACCGCCTCATGGCTTTGAATCTTCACCCCGTTGCGTGAGTTGGCCCAAAACTGGTAGGTCAACAGGGCCCGGGTCTCCAGGTCATCAGGAAACTCGTAAAGAATCTCTTCAAGGGCCTTGGCGTAGGCTTCCGCCCGCTCGGTCTTTTTCTCCTTGGGCGTGTTGAAGTACTTGGCCAAAGCATCCACGTGCTTGACCTCCCTGGGCGAAGCCGACCCCTTGCGCTTGACCGCCTCGGCGATGAAACCTTGGCCCCGCTTCTCGTTGCCCAAATTGGCCCGAGCCATGCCCCAGTAGGCCATGGTGCAGTTGGGGTCGATGACGGCGGCCTGACGGAAGGAGCGCTCGGACTCCAGGTTCCAAAAACCGTGAAGCTGACCCAGTCCCTGGTTGAAGAAAGCTTGGCACTTGGGCTTTTTTGTGGTCACGGGAAAGTCTACCTTGGGCATGCCCTTCATGAGGTAGGCCCGTTGGCGAGGCCCCTCGTCGAACGCTTCTCCATGTGCGGAATGCCCGGCGGGCACGGTTGTGTTGTCGTCCTTCTCCTCGGCAAAAAACGGCGTGACGAGCAGAGTGGTGAGGATGGCAACCAACCATGCGGGGAATAATCTAAATGTATTTTGCATGAATTTGGGCGGATCTAGTTTCAGAGGCTTAATCTGCGTTGACTGCTCACTGGCACAAACCAGAGGCAGGGCAAAGAAAGAGAGCAAAGGACTTGGCTTTCATTCATCGATCCAAGCGCGACTTTGGTTCATGGTCAAGGGATTGAGGGTTGTTGGAGAACTTATGAATGGGGCAACAATCCCCTTTCGAAAACAAACCATGACAAAAGCCATAGAAAGAAGATAATCAATCCAACAACTAAAAGTCTCAGCAATTTCTTTTTCATTAACGTTCAATCATAGATGGAGATTTTTCAATGACCCAAACTTTTATGTAGTGCGATATTCAGCCATACTAAAATCGTCAAAAGCGAGTCAAGGCTTGGGGCGACCAAGGGGGTCAGTTAACTCGTTGGCCATTCTTGAAGAAGATGCGGAAGCGTTCCGTCCCATCCTCGTGGTACCAAACGCAAACCCCATCCCCATCTTTCACGCTGGTGACGAGACAGTTTTCGCCATTGCGTCTCCAGGCAACGGCAGAGACCAACTTTCCATTCTTGTGGTTTTCTTCCAAACTCTTTTGCCCGTTCGCGTACCATTTGGTGGTTCGTCCGTTTCGTGCTCCGTCTTTCCAGTTTGACTCCCATTTCTTCCATCCGTTTTCGTACCAGCCAGTCGAAAGTCCCACCTGCTTTCCGTTCTCGTAGGTTGATTGCCCCATCTCTCCGTTTTCATACCACCTCGTCGCCAGTCCATGATACTTTCCCCTCCTCCAATTGGTTCTTGATTGCCTGAACCCGTTCTCATACCACGAAATCATAAGCCCATCGCGCCATCCCTCTTTAAAGATCGACACTTCTTTTTTTTGTCCGTTCTCGTACCAAAAGGTGTAAGATCCCTCCTGCTTGCCGTCTTCAAAGTTTGCTTCCGAACTTTTGCGGCCGTTTTCGTCCCAAGTGGTCGCCAGGCCATGTTGCTTTCCGACTACCCAATTTGCTTCAACCCGCTCCCCGTTTTGGCTCCATATGGTGGAAAGCCCATTCTTTTTTCCTTCCATCCAAGTCGTTGCTTCTTTTTTCAACCCGCTCTCGTACCAAAGAACCGAAAGCCCATGCAACTTGCCGTCCCCGTAGGTTTCTTGGGATGATTTCTGCCCACTCTCGAACCATTTTGTCGTCCGACCGCTTCGTTTGTCGTCCCGCCAGTTTGCTTCCTCCTTCTTGAGTCCGTTCTCGTACCAATCAGTCGAAGGCCCGTCGTACTTGCCATCCAAGTAATTGAATTCGGCTTTCTTCTGCCCGTTCTCATACCAAAAATTCGAAGGCCCATCCTGCCTTCCTCCCTTGAAATTTGATTCCGATTTTTTCCGGCCTTTTTCGTACCAAAAGATCTGGAGCCCTTCCGACTTTCCTTCGATGACGTTTGCTTCCGCCATCGCTTGCCCACTTGGGTAGCAGGAAAAGGAAAACCCATTCACTTTCCCATTTGCGAATTGAGCCAAAAAACGGATTTTTTTATTTTCGTGAAAAACCACTCCCCAGCCACTTCCCTGGTAGGGAGCGAACTCAAGGGGCTTGAAATATTGCCAGGCCCCATCCGCTTTCTTGACGGCTTGCAACTGAACGGCATCTGCGATGAACCGTTCTAATTCAACTGGGTCATGAAAGTTTGGACGGTCGGCTTTCTCCGCGGCCAAATACAGCCAAGGAGCGAGCAACAAAACCAAACTTTTCATCCCCTGACGAAACCATCCCCGCAGGGAGGAGTCAACAATCCGCTACACGAGCCTACCGGCATAAATT
>JAURNO010000095.1 GCA_030830145.1 Verrucomicrobiota bacterium | reverse complement strand
GGTCGTTGGGCAAAAACCAAATACCCGCATCATCCATGGAAGTCTTCTTAACGAACCAAGGAGCGAAACCCTGTGCCGAACCAATGGTTTCCTTGCCCGGCCACTTTACTTGGGTGTTGTCGCTTTCGGTCTGAAGTTTCTTGAACATCTCTTTCAAGCTGGTACCGGAGGCATCCTTGGATGCTCCGAAAATCAGATCTCCCATGGGTCCAATGGCAACCGTGGCCAAAATGCCAATGATGGTTATGACGACGAGAAGCTCGATAAGAGTGAAACCTCTTTTTCTTTGTGAGTTGGGATTCATAATCGTGAGTATGTAGTAAGGTGAGTCAGGGTTATACGATAAGTGAAGTGTATTAATAAGGTAACCCGAAATTACCACAAAGCGCAAGAGTCTTCTCTTTGGCGGAATTTACGGACTTTTCGTCTTCCGGGGCGGAAATGACTTGCTTGATGATGGATCCGATCTCGTGCATTTCGGATTCCATCATTCCTCTCGAGGTAACCGCGGGTGTGCCGATTCTAAGACCACTGGTTTGGAATGGACTGCGGGTTTCACCGGGAACGGTGTTTCGGTTGAGGGTGACATTGGCTCCTTCGAGGGCAATTTGGGCTTGCTTGCCGGTGAGGTCGGGATGGGATGGCCGCAAGTCAATCAGCATCAAATGATTGTCGCTTCCTCCGCTGACTAGGTGAAAGCCGCCCTCGGCAAGGGATTCGGCCAAAGCCGAAGAGTTGGCGATGACTTGGGCTTGGTATTCCTTGAAGCTAGGCTTGAGGGCCTCCCCGAAGCAAATGGCCTTTGCCGCGATGACGTGCATGAGGGGACCGCCTTGGTTGCCGGGGAAGACGGCCGAGTCAATGGCTTTGGCATGTTCCTCCTTGCACATGATGAGCCCTCCGCGCGGACCGCGCAAAGTTTTGTGGGTGGTTGTGGTTACGAAATCCGCATGCGGAACCGGAGAGGGGTGCAGGCCCGCCGCAACCAAACCGGCAATGTGGGCGATGTCCGCGAGCAAGAGGGCGCCCGTTGACTTTGCGATCTCTCCCATCCGTTCGAAATCAATCGTGCGGGGATAGGCGGAGGCTCCTACGGTTATGAGCTTGGGATTCTCCCGTTTTGCGATCTCCTCAATCAAGTCGTAGTCGATTCGACCGGTTTCGGGATCAACTCCGTAATTGATCACGTCGTAGAGCATTCCGCTGCAATTCTTGGGGTGTCCGTGGGTGAGATGCCCTCCATCCTCCAGACTCATCGTCAGGATCTTGTCACCGGGTTGCAGAAAAGCGAAATAGACTGCCGTGTTGGCTTGACTGCCTGAGTGAGGCTGGACGTTTGCGTGTTCCGCTCCGAAAAGTTCCTTGGCTCGGTCAATGGCCAGGCTTTCGGCCACGTCGACGTGTTCACAACCGCCGTAATAGCGCTTCGCGGGGTAGCCTTCGGCGTATTTGTTGGTCAGTACGCTTCCGGTCGCCTCGATTACGGCGGGAAGGGTGAAGTTTTCCGAGGCAATGAGTTCGAGGTGAGTCCGTTGCCTGACTTTCTCATCTTCGATAACCGAGAATATGGCCGGGTCGAGTTCCGACAAGGAGCGCCGGTCAAGCGTGAGATTGGATTGCGAATGCGAAGGTTCTGGATTGAGCATGATTTAGACTGAATATAAAGGTTTAGAGGTTTTTTTCAACCCACTCCAAGAGGGACGGCAACGCTTCCTTCATGTGATCCCTGCAAGTTCGATACACTTCGATGTCCTGACCGTAAGGGTCGGGCAGTTCGGTGGAACCTTGCGTCACAAATTCGCGCATGAGAAAAATGGGGGAAGATTCGGGAACCTCGAAATACATGTTGAGCAGGGCTCGGTGCGACTCGGTCATGCAAAAAATCGCCGAGGCGTTTTCGATCATGGCCCGTGTCAGGGCAGAACTACGGTGATCCGTGAGGTCCAAGCCGACCTCCGAGGAAGCAATGATTGAATTTTCGGAAGCCTGGTCACCGTCCATAGCCGATATGCCGGCCGAGAAAACGCGAATTTTCTTTTTCGTCCCTGATTTTTCAACGGCTTCCTCAAAAAGTTTCTCGGCCATCGGGCTTCGGCAGACATTGGCGGTGCAGATGAAGACGATCAGCTTC
Source organism: Verrucomicrobiota bacterium (assembly GCA_030830145.1). Lineage (GTDB taxonomy): Bacteria > Verrucomicrobiota > Verrucomicrobiia > Opitutales > Seribacteraceae > Seribacter. Next base: position 836 of record JAURNO010000095.1, on the reverse strand, counting down.
TCCTGGTTTCTTTCCTTTTTGGCTCTGCTCTTTCTACCCATTCTTTGGTTCTTTTCTTTTTCTCTAGGCAAAAAGGCAAGTTAGAACCGATTCAGGTCCTTGAAAATTCACGATGTCCGATATCCCTGCGGAAATATTTGGAAGGGAAATCGACTGCTTCGCATACCGCATTCGCCTTTTCTCTGGCTTCCTGCAAGCTTAATCCGATCCCAACCGCCCCCAAAACCCGTCCTCCGGCAGTTACGCATTTTCCTTCTCCATCGAGTTTGGTGCCCGCGTGGATAAGTTGGGAGCCCTCCGGGAAATCGGAAGGAGAGGAAATCAACTCTCCTTTGGGGTAGCTTTCCGGATATCCGGCGCTGGCCAAGACGACGACCATGGCATAGGCATCCTTGAAATGAACCGAAGGCGGAAGTTCTTCCCCCCGAGCCGAAGCCAGGAGCAAAGGCACGAGGTCCTCGTCCAAAAGAGGCAGGATCACTTGCGTTTCCGGGTCGCCGAAACGAACGTTGAACTCCAATACCTTGGGTCCGGCGGCCGTCAGCATCAACCCGACATAGAGAGTTCCCCTGAACTCGATGCCCTCGGCTTTGAGACCTGCCAAGGTGGGACGGACGATCGATTCCTCGTATTGGGCAAGCATGTCGGGGGTGACCAATCGGGTTGGAGCGTAAGCCCCCATTCCTCCGGTATTGAGCCCGACGTCACCCTCGCCGACTTTTTTGTGGTCCTGACTCATGGGAAGGGCCAGATAAATCTCGCCCGAACAGATGAGGTGCAAGGAAGCCTCCTCTCCCTCCAGAAATTCCTCGATTACGACTTCTCTGCCGCTTTCT
>JAURNO010000094.1 GCA_030830145.1 Verrucomicrobiota bacterium | reverse complement strand
TAAACGGCAAGGAACCGGAGCAAACCGAGAAGGTCGATGACCTCGAGTGGGCCCTGTCGGATGAAATGATCGAAGAGGAAGGAAAGGATTCCAAGACAGCCCGAATCGTTACCTGGTCGGGCAAGTACGCGCAGCCCAACGCGGGTGCTTCTCGCTTTTTCGTCTCTGCGGAAAACGCCGCCATCCTGATCGACGGCAAGATGGTTTTGGAACCGGATCCCTCGAGAGCGAGAAAAAACCGGTCGGTCGACGTCTTTTTGGAAGCGGGAATGCATGATTTGACCATCGTGGCTTACGTATCCAACCATAAGGCCGGAGTGAAAGTCACGCGGGCCCGGGAAAACCCGAACGTCGCGGAAATCGTTTCCGGCTCCTTCCGACCCTCGGATTTTGACGCATCCGGAATCGACGAGAAAGCAGACGGCGAGGAGGAATCGGAAATTGAGGTATTCAAGTTGGGGTCCAACTGGACTTTCTCGATTCCCGCGGCCTATCTTCGCCATGTAGAATTCGTCTTCGAGGAATACGTCGGTCAATCCCTTGCCGTCAATCAAGTCGAGGTCAAGGCCGGTGATGAATTGCTCGTTCCCACGGAGGCGGATATTCTTGCGATGTCCGAAAACGAGGTTCTTGAAATCACCGCCGGGGACGAAGTCGTGGCCAGTTACGTCGATGAGTTCGGCCGGGGTGGAGCCAAGAACCGTTTGCTCTCCAAAACTTTGACCGCCACCTATTATAATGCCCAGATTCGTCCCGTCAGTTATGCTTTCGTTCGCACTGCTTCCGGGCAGGTACAAGAGGTGGAAAAGGAATTGATGAGGATCGATCCCGGTGAAAGAGTGGTAATCGAGGTTACTGATTACGATATGGATCTGACCCCTGAGGTAGACAAAATCAAGGTCGAGGTTTTCCGCAACAACGACGATCCGATCACGCTGGAAGCAATCGAGACCGAGGAGAACAGCGGAATCTTCCGCACCGAGGTCGACACCTCCTCCGAAGAGAAAGAAGGCAAACTGCAGGTTGCTCCCGGAGACCGGGTGAACCTCCGCTACGTCGATCCTCAAAATACCTTCCCGGGGCATTCGTTTCCCCGTGAAGGACTGGTCTTTGTGCGTAAGCCAACCGACGGATTCGTCAGGATCGTGGAGACGCGGTTTGTACCGAAGGACTCGGGAGGAGCCTCTCCCACTTATCTTCCCCGCCCCGAAGAGGCTCTCGAGGTTTCCGGCTTTGCCTACGAAATGCCTCTCACCGTCGAAGTGATCGATCCGGATGCGGCCAAGGACAGTCTTTCGACGACTACCGTTAAAATTATGGTGGGCGAAGGAAATGCCAGCCGGGAAGTTCTTCTCGAATGCGAACTCTCCTCGGCCTTCGGGGAGTCCGAAACGGCTCCCGTCGGTGTCTCGAATTGGCCCCTCTACGAAGGTCGATTCATTGGACAAGCGGTTCTGCGCCTCGGAGGGAAGGGTAGCCCCTCTGTAATTCCTTTCGGGGTCGATACCCCGAATAACCTCGCGGGTGGCTTGCTTGTCCCGGAAGGCGAGGAAGCGCAGGATGAGTCCGACTTGACGATTCGAGTCATCAACTTGTCCGGTTCCGATTTGGTGGTGGCTGGATACGAAGACCTCAATACAACGGAAGGAAACGGCAGGACTCTAAGTTCGAAAGGCAAGATGATCGCCGACGGGGAATTGACCATTACCGAGCCGGATTACGATGAACAAGTCAGTACGCTTTACATGGGCGAAAAGATTTTCCTCAGAGTCGTTGATCCGGACCGTGATCTTTCCGAGAAGCGTGACCTTGTCGAGGTCAAGGTAGAGACCAAATTCGGAGAGATGGAGACCGTTTCCTTGGAAGAAACTTTCAGTCATAGTGGAGTCTTCACCGGTTCTTTCCGACTGGAACCCTTGGAGAAACCGATTGCGGGCAACCTTGATGGGAATCTAACGATCGAATCCTTTTTCGGGGACTTGGTTTCCGCTACCTATCACGACCCGGCGGCCAATTCCGAGGAGGGCTTTGTCAATTACACCGCCGAGGCTATGGTTTCCATCGGGGCGGACGGTTTGATTTCTTCCTTTAGTAAGATTTTTGCCGATGAAGAACTCGCGGTGCGTACCCAATTCCATGTCGCGGAAAGCTACTTCGAGTTGTTTAAGAGTCACCTCAAGCTCGGCCGGGAAGAAGAGGCTTTCGAGGACTTGGAAAACGGCAGGCTCCACCTCAAGCAACTCGTGGAGGATTATCCCGACCCCAAGTACGCGCCACGCGTGAATTACTTGCTCGGGCAATTTTCACAGGAACTCAAGGAATGGGACAAGGCGATCGAAGCTTACGAGACGATCGTGAGAAACTTTCCCGAGCATTCCCTTGCCGCCGACGCCCAATACAAATTGGCTCAGGCTTACGAGGAGGCCAAGCGATTCGACGATGCTCTCGAGTCTTACGTCACACTTGCATCGACTTACCCGAAGAGTCCCTTGATTGCCAATGCCATGATTCGCATTTCCGAGTACTTCTACAAGCGTGAGATTTACGATATTGCCGCTCAGGTAGGGATTAAATTCGTAGAACGTTTCGATTCGCACAAGTGGTCACCCAAGATGGCTTTCCGAGTTGGGCAATGCCATTATAAGAACGAGAAATACATGGATGCCGCCTTGGCCTTCGATCGTTTCGTGAAGAAATTCCCGGATGCCGAGCTTTGTTCCGAGGCCTTGTTCTGGGGAGGCGAGAGCTATCGTATGGGCAAGAAAACCCCCTTGGCCTTTCAACGTTACAACCGGTGCCGGTGGGATTTCCCCGAGAGTGATGCCGCCAAGTATTCGCGGGGCCGTCTTGCCTTGCCGGAGATGCTTAGCCAATTCGAGAAGGAAGCGGCCTTGGATGACGAGTAGTCTGTGCCGTACGCCCAACCCAAAGCAATCATGGAACCCAAAGATCTAAATTCAACCGATTCGAACTCTTCCCAGGAATCCAACGTCACCGAGTCCAACGCTACTGTTCCGGACACTCAAGTGGAAGAGGTTGTTTCCGAGCCGACTTGGCTTGACGGTGTGATGCAGGAGGGCGCCCTTGGCATGTTGCTTGAAGGGGGCGCTTTCATGTGGCCCATCCTCATTCTTGCGGTCGTTGGACTGGCCGTGGTGATCGAGCGATTCCGCAGCCTCAAAATGCTCGATGCGGACGATGATTCCCTGCGTCAAAAAGTCATCGACCTTTTGTCGGACGACAACCCGGAGGAAGCCTTGGAAATTTGCGAGGATTCACGCGGACCCGTGGCCGCGGTTCTGGCCAACGGCCTGCGCAAATACCTCGTTCTCAAAAAACTGGGCCATGACCAAGGGCAAATCGAGGAGCAAGTGGTCAAGAGCATGGAAAGTTACGGCGTCCACATCGTTTCGGCGCTGGAGAGGCACCTTCCCATTTTGGCTACCATTTCGAGCGTGGCTCCGATGCTTGGTTTCCTTGGAACGGTTGCCGGGATGATCCAGTCCTTTGAGGATATTGTGGCGAAGATGGGCGAGGTGAACATAGTGGAGGCCGCGGCTTCCGGGATTTCGGTTGCTCTTTATACGACCGCGTTCGGTTTGATCGTCGGGATTCCAGCTTATCTGTTCTTTAATTACTTCAGCAGCGTGATCAATAGTTTCGTTCTTCAAGTTGAATCGACCGCAGCCGAACTGATCGAGGTGGTGACAGTTCGGCTCACCCTGGACCGCTCGGAGGAATCCGATTCCGGGAAGAAGAAACCGAGGAGACGCCGGTCGGCTCCCAAGAATACAGAGGAATGAAGCTTAGGCGCAACAAGTTGCTTGCCGAGCCCCCCGCTGGGGCATCGAGCGATATTGCCTTCATTCTGATCGTGTTTTTTCTCGTCTGTGCCTCCGTTCAGCCCGAACAGGGAAGACCCCAGGAAATCCCCAAGACGGAGGAGGAACCCGATAAGCAAGAGAAGAACAAGAACCCCGAAGTCGAGCTTACCCGCACGGTCGTCATCCTCAATGGGGACCCATTGAAAGACAAGTCTTTCGAACCCCGATTGAATTCTCTACTTGCCGACAAGCAAAACCCCGGAGACCGGGTCGTGATGCTCAAGTCCCGTAAGGATGTATCCTATGAAAGATGGATCCAGTTCACCGGCCTGATTGAGAAAGCCGGAGGGATCGTCACTCTTCAATTGGAAGAGGAGCAAGTGCAGGTCGTCAACTGAGCATGAAGATTCCCAAGCGCAGGTTCGAGGCATCCGTCCCATCCATGGCCATGGGGGACATAGCCTTTTTGCTCCTCATCTTCTTCGTCATTTTGGCAAAGGCTCAGGACGACAGTCATCTGCGTTGGGAGCCGGCGGCCGACGAGGAACTTGAACAAGCCAAGAATTACAAGGCCAG
>JAURNO010000093.1 GCA_030830145.1 Verrucomicrobiota bacterium | reverse complement strand
GTCCATTGGTAAAACAAGTCAAACCCGCTTTCAAAATCAAAGTCGTCATTTTCTTCGGTTGAGAAGTATTTGGCCAAGACATAGGGCTTGAAATCTATTCCCTTACCTGTTTCCAGGTCTTCCATCCCCTCGATCACACCTGTCTCTTCGATCGAAAACCACTGGCGCTCCCGGGCAAAACCAACCCACCTCGAGCGTTCCTGGTTTCCAGCAAACCATCGACCGAAATCAATGCCCCATGATGCAGAAGAAAGATCGAAGGGAATACTCCTGAACGGAATTGCAAATTCAGCAGTCCATCCAAACTCGTCAATATTCGATTTTACCTCCCAAATCGTATCCCAATCCATATTTGGCTTACTGTAGTCTGAATTGATCAAACCCTCACCTTTGGCTCCGTTGGCATTCGTCCTGAAATAGTAACCGTCGCGACCACGCTGATAGGGATCAATCAGAACGAAGAAATAATCGTCGCCTTTGACTGTTGCGTCCCTTTGCATTACGGTTGCTACGATTTCATCGGGCTTTGCGTCGTAACAGCGCACTGCGAGAAAAAGAGTGGTTTCGTTACGGCAAATCCTGACTTCAGTTCCCTCGGTTGCAGGCTGACCTTCAACGGGTTGTCTTTGGATGAAGTTCTCCGCTACCGGCGCAGTACGCCAACAGATGTCGCTTAGGTTTCCATCAATTACGGGAGCTTGCTCCACCTGCCTGAGAACAAGGGATGTTTTCTTGTCCGTGTGGGGTGGAACTTCGGCAAGAGATGTGATCAAGCCCATGTACGAACAAGTCAAAAACCAAAATGTTTTTCTCAAGGACGCAGCACTCAATTTAACAACCGACATGCTCATCATGTTGTCCGATTGAAAGCCCAAAGGGACAAAAAGATCCTAATTACTTTTGAACGAAGCGCTCAAAATCAGCCAGTTCCACACGGCTTCCGACTACCAAAGGGGTTCTTTGGTGAATGCTGGAGGGTTGGATATCAAGTATTCTCTTCTCTCCGTCGATTGCTGTTCCGCCCGCTTGTTCGGCAAGAAATGCAACTGGATTAGCCTCATAAAGCAAACGGAGTTTACCCTCTTTGTTATCTTCGGTGGGTGGGTAAAGAAAGACTCCTCCTTTGAGAAGGGTACGGTGGAAGTCGGCAACCATGGAGCCAATGTAACGCGATGCATACTTTCTTCCCAAAACCCCTGAGCGCAAACGATCAATATACTCGCCATACCTCGGTGGGAAACCGTCACGATAGGCCTCGTTTACCGAATAATATTTTCCTTGCTCGGGCATGGTCATATTGGGGTGACTCAAGACATAAGCCCCGATTGCGGGGTCCAAGGTAAAGCCATGGACACCATCGCCCGCACTGTACACCAAGATGGTCGATGAGCCGTACACGACGTAACCAGCTGCAATTTGCTTGCTGCCCGGTTGCAAAACCCAGTCCTCGGGGTTGTCCATGGAGACGTCGTCCGGTTTTCTCAAGATGGAAAAAGTCGTGCCCACGCTTACGTTCACGTCGATATTCGATGAACCGTCCAAGGGATCGAAAACTACGGCGTACTTGGCCTCTTCCGAGCCCTTGTGCACAAGCATCGGTTCTTCGTTTTCCTCCGAAGCGAGAACACCTATGCTTTCACGGGCGCTCAGACAATGAACCAATGCTTCGTTGGAAATGACATCCAATTTTTGCTGAATTTCACCTTGTACGTTAATCTCTCCATGCTCACCGAGGACATCGTTTAGACCGGCTCTTCTGACCTCCGCTTGAATCATTTTCGTTGCCAGAGTAATACCGGAAAGGAGGAAGGAAAATTCTCCAGAAGCTCCCGCGAAGCGTTTTTGTTCGCGCATGATATGTTGCTGCGCGGTAATAATGGATGAACTGTTATCGGCCATGGAGAATAAGATGTATTTGTTTTGGGTTTCGGAATTTGGTTTCTAGCATGATTGCCAAACAAGTCCAAGGAAGATTGCAAAAGCCTCCTCAATGAAAAAAAGACAGGTTGACTCCACTCCGTTATCGAAGGCTCTTCCCTATCGAATACAATGAAAGCCCAAACCCCATGTTCATGGGCTCCCGTGGACGATGTTCTTTACCGTGCCTACCATGACGAGGAATGGGGTGTACCGGAATACGACGACCGCCAGCTCTTCGAGAAACTCGTATTGGATGGTTTTCAAGCCGGGCTCTCATGGCGAACCATTTTATACAAAAGGGAGTCCTTTCGTTGTGCATTCGATCAGTTTTGCCCTCAAAAAATAGCCGATTACGGCGAAGCGGAGGTAAAAAGGCTACTCCAAGACAGATCCATCATTCGCTCGGAATTAAAAATTCGCGCCACCATCGGCAATGCCCGTTGTTACCTCAATATCATGGAGGCGGGCACGGGAGCGTTTTCCAATTACCTGTGGGGTTTCGTAAATGGGAGCCCCATCGATGAACCAATCGAATGTTACAAAGAGCACCCCGTTCAGTCAGTCGAAAGCGAAACTTTGGCCAAGGACTTGAAATCCAAAGGCTTTAAATTTTGCGGCCCGGTTATCTCGTATGCCTTCATGCAAGCGGTCGGAATGGTGAACGGACATGAGATTGGATGTCCGAGGAGAAGGGAGGTCCGGGAGCTTGCCCGCCACCTCTAGTCCGTCAAGTCAGGGGAAGCGGATTGCCGTCGCAAATCCTGAATGGACGGCCCTGTTGATCATGAAGTTCCATGCTGTGATCGATACCCATTGCCTTGTATACGGTGGCATGAACGTCCGCCGGCGTGCAAGGATCGGATCCGGGTTCGGCCCCTTTGGAGTCACTCGATCCATATACCTGTCCGCCTCGAATGCCTCCTCCGGCAAGAACGAGAGAATAGACACCGGGATGATGATCTCTTCCGCCATTGCCGTTGATCTTGGGGGTACGCCCGAAATCGGTAAGAAAGACGACGAGGGTTTCGTCGAGCATACCGCGCATTTCCAAATCAGTCAGTAAAGCCGATGCCGATCGGTCGAAAACGGGAAGCAGGCGATTTTTCATCTTTGGAAAATGATCACGATGAGTATCCCAATTGTCTCCACCTCCTCCTGCCAAGTCGCTGGCTGAGCAGACGGCTTGAACCACCGGCACCCCAGCTTCTACCAATCGGCGCGAAAGAAGCAGGCTCTGCCCCCCCATGTGATCCCCATACATGGCGCGAATCCGAGGGTCTTCGCTTTCCAGGTCATAGGCCTTGCGGACAGGCGAACCCAACAGGATGTCGGAGGCCATGCGCCTGTAATGATCGAGTTGGTCGTAGGCGGTTTCATGACCGACTCTCCAAGCGAGAGTATCCTCCAATTGTTCGAGAAGCGCATTGCGGTTGCCGACTCTCTTTTCAGTCAGATTGAGAGTCAGGTTCAACTCTTTGTCCGAATAACGGTTGACTCCAGCATAGGGCTTTCCCGCAGGTGTACGGAGCAGCACGGGGTCATGCTTCGTGCCCAACCAGCCAGCCCCCTCGCCCGCCATCTGTTTACCGTTGTCGAACATCGAATAGGGCATGCGGATCGCAGAGGGTGTACCAACAGCTGGGTTATGGAAATAAGATAGCATCGAGGTAAGGGAGGGGCGATTGTTGCGGCCCTTCGCCTTTATTCCAGCCACCGGATCATGACCGGTCAAACTGATGTACATGCCTTGCTGGTGGCCTCCTTGCTTGTGATGCACGGATCGAATGACCGCTAATTTTTCAGAATGTTTTGCGAGCATTGGTATATGCTCGCAAAATTGCATTCCAGGGGTGGCCGTATCGATCGGTTTGAACTCTCCGCGAAAATCGACCGGGGCCTCGGGTTTAGGGTCAAAAGATTCGTAATGACTCATTCCCCCCCAAGTATAAATAATGATGCAGGCTTTGGCCTTGCCGGTTAAAGATTTCGACGACAAGCGAGCCTTAAGAAAAGTCGGCAGGGTCAGACCCGCCAAACCAACTCCGGATTGAAGGAACTTTCTTCGCGAATGACTGATGCTTAACATCTTACCTGAATTGAAAGCAATAGAGTGAGAAAGTCGAATTTAATTGGCAGGGATAACCCCGTTGGCATCTTCCTGACTTGTCACGAAATGACCGAGCGGCTTGTCGTTTAAATCAGTAATTAACCAAACGGCTTCAGAGTAGGTGTTTTGTTCCCTGCTCCCTCCGGCGGAAATTTCACCATAGAGCTTTTGCCCCCCGCCGTAGTCCATCCAAACCAACTTGACGGGTTGCTTGCTCTTGTTGAGGAAGGTAACCTGGATGGGTGAACCGGGGGTTGACTTCGTTGGAGGGGATTCGGTCCCACTGGAAGACAACCACTTCATGGAAGCCCTGGGCTTGGGCGGAGAAGGCTTGGGGGCATCGGCAGCCAGTTTTTCCAAATTCAATCCCCTTGAAACAAAAAGTTGAGGAAGGGATTTTTGAAGCTCCCGAACCCCCTCGTCCGAAACCTTCGTATCCCAAAGGAAAAGTTTCTTAAGCTTTTTCAAATCGGATAAATGTCGAAGTCCATCATCCGATACTTGAGTCTGGTAAAGGTTAAGATACTCGAGGTTCTTTAGTTTGGATAAATTCTTCAATCCCGAGTTGTCAATAGAAGTTCTTTCGAGGTGAAGCCGGCGCAAGGAAACCAAACCCTGCAGGTGAACAAGCCCCTTGTTTGTAATCTTGGTGTCTCTTAGGTTCAGTGAAACAATTTCCCCCAAGTTCTTGAGGGCTTTCAGTCCTTCATCTTCAAAAGACTCTCTCCCCCGCAGATGAAAACCGACTTCCCAACCACCCCCCGGCATGGGCAGGGCCAAACCACCCAGTTTCTCAATGGCCAGAACCGATGACGGCTTATCGCTTTCCCCGAAAAGCAAAACCCCTGAAAACAAAAGGTTAATTGCTGCATAATGGAGGACGAAATGATGTAATTTCATTAAAAACATACCTAAATAAAGCAAAGGCAAAGGCTTCATTTGCAACCTAAAAGTACCGAGCTGAAAAGCTTTGAAGGAGGAATCAGGGATTGAGTTTGATCAACTTGAAAGTCTATTCGCCTTGCATTACCTGCTTGTATTTTTCTTCACAAATTGAACATCATATGAGGTCATATGAAACCACTCTCCTTATATTTTCTCTTTTTGATCTGTTTTTTTTCGTTCGCTTCGGCGAAAAAACCAAACGTCCTCTTCATCATCTCCGATGACCTGACTTACACCGCCCTATCCTGTTACGGAAACAAGGTTTGCCAAACACCCAATATCGACAAACTTGCAGCGGAAGGCACCCGTTTTACTGAAGCATACTGCCAGGGTACCTATTGCGGACCATCACGTGCCTCTTTTATGTCTGGGTACTATCCGCACGCTACCGGTGTACTAGGCTATACTAGCCCGCGCCCTCGAATAGGCGATCGAAGCACCTGGTCCCAGCACTTCCGAAACCACGGATATCATGCGGCAAGGGTAAGCAAAATTTATCATATGGGCGTCCCCGGTGGAATCGAAAGCGGAGGAGACGGAGCAGATGATTCACTTTCATGGGACGAGAAATACAACAGTAAGGGCCCCGAGTGGCGCGCACCGGGTGATGGAGAGACCTTGCAAAAAAACCCAGATGGCAAAAGACCTGTTGTGGGAGGTAACACCTTTGTAGTCGTGGAAGCGGATGGAGACGATCTTGTGCACTCGGACGGGAAAACAGCGAAAAAGGCCGTCGAATTACTTGAGAAATACAAGTCTATGGAAAAACCTTTTTGGCTCGGTGTCGGTTTTGTACGACCCCACGTTCCCTTCGTAGCTCCAAGAAAATATTACAAGCCATTCAAACCATACTCCAAAATGGTGCTCCCGGAAAAGTTACCCGGTAATTGGGATGACATACCGAAAGCTGGCATCAATTATTGTACAAGCGAAAATATGCAGATGGATATAAGAAAGCAAAAAAAAGCGGTGGGTGGATACTATGCTTCGGTTGCCTATCTGGACGCTCAGGTTGGCAAAGTCATGGAAGCACTGGAGAAAACAGGCAAGCGGGACGATACCATTGTTATTTTCACCAGCGATCACGGTTTTCATCTCGGGGAGCATGATTTCTGGGCAAAGGTCAGCTTGCGTGATGAATCAGCCAGGGTTCCTCTGATTATTTCCATGCCCGGCAAAAAGCCTACAGTCTGCGATTCATTCGTTGAACTGCTTGACCTGTATCCCACTCTTTCAAGCTTATGCGGTTTGCCGGAACAGAGTAGGTTGCAGGGCAAGGACATTTCAAAAATGTTGGATGACCCCAAACATCAGATTCGAGAGGAAGCCTTTTCCGTGGCTCCGATGAGAACGGGTTTTTTACTTAGAAATAAAAATTGGGCTTTCATTCAATATGGTGAAAAGCTACCGACCCGGTTGAAAGGTGGCTTTGAACATGGCAGAAATGGAATCGAACTCTTTGACATGAAGAAGGACCCCAAACAATTCCATAACCTGGCCGACTCGCAATCCCACCAAGGCACCGTCGAATCCTTTCGAAAAAAACTTAAGGAAAAACTGGTCGCCATTCGGAATAACGACCTGTAAGCGAGTGAAACTCCTCCGTCCCTACCTCTTCGCCCTCTTCGTAACGAGCCAAATCGGGAGCTTCGCTCAGACCAAGAACCCTAAAAGTTTCAAGACGGAAGCGGTTTTCTGTTGGAATAATCCGCCCCAAAAGTGGACGCTCAAGAGTCTCCCTTCCAATCTCAGGCACGCAACTTTCAAAAGTCCTAGCATGGGGATCAAGGTCGGGTACTATGTCTATTTACCCAAAGAGTACGATTCCCCAAAGTTCAAAAACAGGAAATTCCCAGTCGTCTACCACCTGCACGGCGGTCGACCGGGGTCGGAAAAAAAGAGCATCGCTCTCTCCTCGTTTATTCACCGAACCATGGAGAGTAAAAAGGTTCAACCCATGATTTACGTTTTCCCGAACGGCGGCCCCATGAGTTGGTACAACTACCCTCAAAAGGAAAATGGGATGGGCGAGAAAGTCTTCGTCCAGGAGCTCATTCCTCACGTCGACTCGACCTACCGTACTTATGCGAGGAGGGGAAAGCGTGGACTGGAAGGATTCTCACAGGGTGGCAGGGGTGCGACCCGCATCATGTTCAAGTACCCCGAACTCTTTGGATCGGTGGCTCCGGGAGGTTCCGGATATGAACCGGAAGAAAGAATTAGAAATAACCAGGGAGAGGAATCGCCCACAGTTCGTTTTGCAAAAGGCTACGATGCCTGGACTCTCGCCAGGGAATATTCCCTCCGAAAAAGCCCGCCTCCCCTCAAGCCTTTGATATGGGTGGGAACCAAAGGCTTTAATTACGAGTACAACCTGAAATATCTGAAATACCTTGATTCCCTTGGAATTCCCTCCGAAAGGCTGATCGTTCCCGACGCACCTCACAGCGCCAAAATAATCTACGAGAAAAAAGGATTGGATCTCATGAATTTCCATAACCGCAATTTCAACCAAGCAAAATGAAAAAGTTCAAAGGCTGGTTCCTTCTTTTGCCCCTACTGTACGGAAATTGTTCGGGAGGGGGTGGCGCCGGGGAATTGGGTCTCGTGGTATTGTGCGGGATTCTGGGGTTCGGTTTGCTCGTTTGGACGATTGAAAAAAAGAACGGCGGAGGACCTCGGAGAACTTCTGCCAAAATGACCAATCAGCGCGGGGTTTTTCTAGACAAACTGTTGAAGCAAAAGAAGGGATTGAGATTGGGCTTCAAACAAAGAAGAATCATATCCAAAAATATCGGTTTGTATCATTGGCTGCCGAAGGAATTGTTGAATCCCTGGGAAGAGAGAATCCTTGCTTTTCTCGAGCAATTTCCGATCACTCATATGAAAACAAAGAATGCAACCGAGGAAATGCGGCTTCTTGTCGCAGCCGAAGCTTGCCTCCTCATTGTTCGTCGTCCGCTCTCCGACTACCGGCATCTTCAGGTCGTTCACCTGTGGAAGGATGAGATCGTAGGAAGCGAGGACGCCAGAGGAACCGCTACCCGACACGAGGTAAACTTAAGTTGGAGCTATCTTAAAAAAACGATCCGCAACGCAAGAGATGGTCACAACCTGACCTTGCACGAGTTCGCACACTTGATTGATTTTGCCGATGATGGAGTGGCTCAGAGTATTCCTGTCTCCGCTCACTCCGAGGACCATAAAGAATGGCAGACTCTTGTTGACCAAGAGCATGCAAGGCTCATGCAAGCCTATGAATCCGGCAAAAACTATTCCATTCGTGCCTATGGTGGGTATGAAAGTATCAAGGGAGACAAGCCCGAACTGTTTTCCTGCGGAACTTCGGCTTTCTTCGAACGCGGTTCACGTTTGAAAAGAGAATGCCCAAAAATTTACGAGGCCTTGAAAAAATTTTACGGGGTTGACCCTGCGAGTTGGCGAAAGCAAAAAAAAGCATGAAGATACATTGTTTTCTTATTCCTCTCCTCACAATTGCTCAATAAATAATGCGATTTCCTTTCCTCATCCTATTCCTTCCCTGCGTAGCTCTAGCCAAGCAACCCAACGTTCTCCTCATCATGGCGGACGATATTGGAATAGAGGGTTTCGGTTGTTATGGTGGAACTTCTTACGAGACCCCCCAAATTGACAAATTGGCCAAGGGCGGGCTTCGTTTCACCCATGCTTATTCGCAGCCTCTTTGTACTCCGACCCGAGTCCAGATCATGACGGGAAAATACAACCGCCGTAATTGGAGCTACTTCGGCATTCTCGATCCGGCGGAAAAAACTTTCGGGCACATGATGAAGGAAGCAGGCTACAAAACTTGTATTTCGGGAAAGTGGCAGCTCCAGTCTTATGATCCGCCCGACTTCCCCAATGCCGAGCGCCGGCGGGGCAAGGGAATGAAGGTAACTCAAGCGGGCTTCGACGAG
>JAURNO010000092.1 GCA_030830145.1 Verrucomicrobiota bacterium | reverse complement strand
TTTCCTTTGCCCAACTCGTTTGTCCAAATGACCAAGGTGTGGTCAAGCATCGATCCTTTGCTTCCCGGTTCTGGAGTACTTTCAAGTTTTTTCAGGAGGTAGGCGAGTTCCTCGGCAAACCAAGTGTTGATTCGCACGAGTTTTTCGTAAGCTTGCTTGTTTTTGTCGGGTTCGTGGGAAAGGGTGTGGTGAGCATCGTCGATGTCCAACCAGTTCATTTTAGCTTGGCCGACAGATTTGGTGTACTGCAATGTGGCTACTCGTGCAAAATCATTGACGAAGGAATTGACCAACATATCTATTTGCAAACGACCGAGTTGTGGCAAGTTGTCGTTCTGGTTTCGGAGTCCTTCCGGTAATTCAGGAGGTTGTGCAACCAGATTGGTCAAGGAACTTCCGTCCGCATATTCTTTATCCATCCGGTTGACCAACTCGGAATGTTCGATCAAAAGCTTACGGTCTGATTCGGGGAGTTGATTGGCCACTTTATTGAGATCGCCCCGCAGGTCATCAAGAATCGATCGAACTTGCTTTTTTTCCCGGATGTTTCCGTAGAGTTTGCGGTACGCATCATACGGATCGGTGAGGGGAGTGACCGGTTTATTCGGGCCATCGTAGGACATGCGGGTCCACGGATCAGCCGTATCCTGAACGCCCACCCCAAAATGAAGGGCCCCAAACCGCGTTCTGGTTTCTTCCTTGGATTGCAGATGTTTACAAATTTCCCGGTCAATGGAAATTCCTTTGGGCCATCCCGATGGGGTGTTTCCTCCCCCCATGACGTTCCCTGGAAAAAGTTCTATGCCTGTAAGGAGGCAACTCATGCCCCTCATGTGGTTATCCCCATCTCCCTTCACCTTGTTGTGAAGGTTGCGGAGGATCAGCATTTGGTCGTGAAAAGGCTCAAGGGGTTTGAGGATGGGTTTGTGTTCAAAGTCATCCCCCATTGTTTCCGGCCAAAATTGATTGGGAATCGTTCCATTGGGGCTGAACATCACGATCAACCGTTGCTTGGGTGCGGAAGTCGAAGTTTCTTTGGCAAAAAGGTTGGGTGACTGGGAAAGGATCGGAAGGGAAAGGGAGGAAAGCCCAAGTTGCTTAAGTGCGGATCTTCGGTTGATGGAATTAAAGTTCATGGGTGGTCGTACTTTATTTGACGAAAGAAAAGCCATCGGATGCTCCTAAGAAACCGAGTTGAGAATATAGATCCCGCAGGCTCAATTGTTCATTTTGTAACATTTCGGAAAGTTTGCTCGTGTCAATTGCATGGTAGCTTTGCACAGGCTGTTTGGCAAGATGCTTGAAGAGTTCATCGACAAAAGATTTTGCAGGCTTCGTCGACTCCAACGCATGGGACAGAAGGTCCTGTGATCCGTTCAACGTCCTTTCAATTCCCTCACTGTCCAAGTATTTGACTATTAGATCAAGGGGTAAGCCTGCAATTTCCGAACGAATTCTACCGGTCGCATCAAAGTTTTCGAGGACGAACCCGGTTGAATTAATTTGATCATGGCAACTCATACAGTTGGCTGCTTTGGTTAATTCAGTTACTTTTTGTCTCATGGTCCAGTTTGGGTCAAAATCGGCATTCCGAAAAGAGACGGCTTCGGTCGGAGGTCGAAGGGTGCGGCCCAATATTTTACGGGCGGTGAAAACACCACGATGGATGGGCGAGCTTTCTTCCGGGTAGGAATGACTAGCTAAAAGGTAGGGGTGGGTGTGAAGCCCTTGCCTATTTAGATAAGAAGCATTCATTTCCACGAATCCAGTTGTATTTGCATCATCGGGATAAGAGAGGCCATAGAAGGAAGCGATCCTCTCGTTGACTTCAATTTTTTTCATTTCAAGAAATTGTGGCCAGGTAATCATTTGTTCCCAAATTGAATTTTCCATCCACCTCAAAAGGGACCTTCTTAAATCCAACGCGAGTGCGGGCGAAAAGTCTGGGAATATTTTTTTACTCAGGGAAGGAAGTTCTTTGTTTTTCATGTCTAGCCAATGCAACAAGAAGTCGTTTAGTTTTGCCTGACTTCTTGGATCATCAAGCATGCGTCTGACTTGGCCCTCGATATGCGGTTTTTTGGAAAATTGATTTCGATCGATCATGTCATGTAATTTTCGGTCTGGTATGGAGTCCCAGAAGTACAAGGCCAGTCTCATTGCCACCACGGAGGAATCTTTTTCTTTTTTGGCAAGCGCTTGCCACTCGGGATAAAGGAAACGGGGTGACTTTAGGGCAGTGAGGACAATTTTTTCCACGGATGTATGTAGTGGTGCGTTGTCGGTAAATTTTGAGTGCACGTATCGTTCAATCTCTTCATCCGATAATTTTTCACGAAATGCATATTGAAGGAATTGCTTGGTGAAAGTTGTAATTTTTTGTTTTCGATTTTCGTCTTTTTCGTTGGTCCTTGCCAATCGGTCCATTCGTTTGCCTGCAAAGATCGATGCTTCAAGTGCGGCGAAGGTGGTGGCTTCATCCCAGGTCGAATCTATTTGAATTCCCCGTTCATAGCCATGAGAAGCATCATCGGGTGGTAGTTTCTGTTGACTGACGAAAGAAGGAGGAACGACTTGAGTGTAAAAGTACTCCGCGGGAATAATCTCCTTCTCTCCGATCGGAGTTTTCCAGCTTAATTCAATCGATGCGTTGGGGTCGTCGAATTTGAAATAATTGAGCCTGATTGGGTAGGGGCGTCCACCGAGCAGAAATAACTTTGCCGCTTCTTCGCGAAGTGTCCCAGCCGTTACCTTTTCATCAATCAAAGGGCCTCCCTCGCTTTGATTGACGCTGAGTTCAAATCCGTTTGGTGATTTTACGAAGAACTCATACCAACCTGATTCTCGGGGTAGGATGGAGCCTTCCCAGTAGACGGAGAATTTTTTTGGATTCATGCCCTCCAGGGCAGCCTTGTCCCGATAATTAAAATGAATGATCGAATCAACTTGTTCGGCATGCATTTTCTTTCGCTTGTTCATGCCCTCCGCGTTGTAATATTTTCCTTTCAGACCCCGTTCTGACTTATTAAGGGTAGGATGACCTTCAAATTGACCGAATAAATCGGTGACTGATTGCCGGTATTGCCGATTGGTTAGACGGGCAAGCTGAACTTTAGAATCATTTTTGAAAAGTTCGGGTTTTTTATAAAAACTTTCATAGAGAAACCTAGATATGGCATCCGCCTCCTTTCCTTTAACGAGATCCGGGTCGTAATCGGGCATCGTTTTGTCCACGTAATGAATTAACTTTGTGATGGGCCAGTCTCCAACCAGTGGCTTGGAATATTCATCTTCCACACCCTCACCTTTTTCACCATGACACTCAGCGCAGTGCTCTGCGTAGAGCTTTTTCCCATTCGGAGAATTGGCCAAGCCCATAGAGCTTGCTCCAAGAATTAGAGCAAGCAAAAGACTTTTGTAATATCTTCCCCAAAACATGGTAGTCAGGATAAAAACTTACAGGCAAAATCCAACATCGAGTTGTCCCTTTTATAAACTTTTTAAAAGTAAGACTTAAAACAAATAACTAGCTTTTTCTTTTCCAAAGAAACATCCATTCCTCGTCTCGGCGTCCCTCAAAATGTCTTGGCTCCCAGTCATCGAGTAATTCAAGTCCGGGTTCGAACCGCTTGATGATTTCCTCTTTGCTTGCCCCAAAGGGAGGACCTTCTTCGTTGAGTGGAAAAACAAAATGAATTGCAAGAAAGTAACCGCCGGGCTTGAGCCAATGATTCAAAGCTTGTGCGTATTCATCTCTACGGGACGGATCAATCGCGCAATAAAGGGTATGTTCGAAAACCAAATCATAGGGTTCCTGTGGCTTTTCTTCTAGGAAATCTCCCGGGAAGAAAGCAAGATTAGGCAAGGCTTCGTATTTTTGCCGGGCATCCGACAAAGCACTCTCGGAAAGATCCAAACCCGTAGTTTCGAAGCCGGTTTTAGCCCATGCGGACGCATCGTGTCCACGCCCACATCCCGGAACCAATACCCGGGTTTCCCGAGCCAGGTTTTGTTTGTTCAGCCAGTCGATGAGTCCAGGTGCTGGCTCATCTTTGTCCCAGGGAGTGTCCTCGTCTACGTAGCGTTTTTCCCAGTCAGTCATTGTTTGATGGTCAGCCTTTTAGTCAATCAATGCTTTGATTTGCCTATCGTGAATCTTGGCAAGCGCAAGTAGGCAGCAGATCGCGCCGAGCAGGGCTAGGGCCATGTCGGACTGGGTATCCCAAACATATCCTTGCGTACCCAAGAACGCTTCCGCGTCCTCGCCGATGAGTTCCGCGGCCCACCATTCGATCAATTCGTAAAAGGCGCTGAAGGCCAGGCAGACCGAGACGATGAGAAAATTCCTCCACCCTGCGAAATTCACGATCTGCTTCCTGATTAAAATCTCTCGGGTGATCAGAGCTGGGACGAATCCCTGCATAAAATGCCCGACCTTGTCGTAGTTGTTGCGTTCCCACCCAAAGGCCTCGCTGATCCAATCGAAGAGGGGGACCTCCGCATAGGTGTACTTTCCGCCCACCATCAATACGATGCAGTGAAGCAGAATCCAGAAATAGAGCAGGGGGGTGAGAGCAAAGGATTGACGGGTCCTCCACATAATGACCAAACCGATGACGGCCGGTCCGACTTCGAGAACCCAAGTCAAACGGTCCTTCGGGCCGATGCCCGACCA
>JAURNO010000091.1 GCA_030830145.1 Verrucomicrobiota bacterium | reverse complement strand
TGGCTAGCCTTGTAGATTCGAATGACCTGACTCGGAAGGGAAACAAGGTTCGCTCGATTTCAGGCACCTTTCCCAAGCATCAATCACCTGCTCAGGCAATTGACGACGACCCGAAGACCAAGTACCTCAATTTCGAAGGGAATGGGAGTGGCTTGTTTATTGAGACGCGAAAGGGCGTCGTAGAGAAAATTGCTCTGACTGCGGGGGAGGATGCTCCTTATCGCGACCCGACTAGTTATGCTCTGTTCGGTTCGAAGGATGGAAAAAAGTTTCAGCAAATTTCAAAGGGGACAGTTCCGTCTTTTTCCAAACGAAGTGAGAGAATCGAACTGCCGATCAAGAACTCCAGTGCCTTTGCAATATATAAGCTGATCTTTCCAAGTGTTGCTTCATCCAAGGCGGATGCCATGCAAATTAGTGAAGTCGAATTGTTGACCAAGGGAGCCAATGAGCCGGACGAATTGTTACTTCAGGCGTCCGAGCTTTACCAAAAGAAGGAGAAAGCCCGTAAGTCTTTTACCACTACTTTGATCGCCCGTGAATTGCCCAAGCCGCGGGTCACGAAATTGCTGGACCGGGGGGAATATGATATGCCCGTGGGCGAACCTTTGCTCCCTGGTGTTCCTGCTTCGCTTGGTTCTTTGCCCGAGGGTGCTCCGGCCAACCGTCTCGGGCTTGCCAGTTGGTTGGTGTCTCGCGATCAGCCATTGGTTTCCAGGGTTTTGGTTAATCGGATTTGGCAACGCGTCTTTGGGGAAGGTTTGGTTCGTACACCGGATGATTTTGGCTTGCAAGGCCAGCAACCGACTCACCCCGAGCTGCTCGACTGGTTGGCCGTTGAGTTCCAGGAGGGAGGTTGGAACCTAAAAAAAACCTTACGTCTTCTGGTGACGAGCAAAACCTTTCGGCAAAGCTCAACCTATCGGGATGATCTGTCTGATCCGGCAAACCTTCTTTACGGTCGCGGTCCCAGCTACCGGTTGGATGCCGAGGTGCTTCGGGACATGGCCTTGTGGTCATCCGGATTGCTTGATCCCACTATGGGAGGGGAGGGCGTGAAGCCTTACCAACCTCCCGGGATGTGGAAGGAGTTGATGCATCCCGCGAGCAACACCAAAAACTATGTTGCGGACAAAGGGAGTCGTCTCTACAGGCGGAGCCTTTATGTGTACTGGAAGCGCACCAGCCCTCACCCCATGATGACCCTGTTCGACGCACCCAGTCGGGAGGCTTCTTGCGTCAGGCGTTCCCGTACCAATACCCCCTTGCAGTCCCTTGCCCTGTTCAATGAACCCCAACGCGTGGAGGCAGCGCGCAAGTTGGCGGAACGGTTGATCAAGGAGCGTACAAAAGATGACGCAAGGCTCGATCTTCTCTTTGCTTTGGTTGCTTCACGGAAGCCTTCCGAAACAGAGCGGGAGGCATGCCTTAAGCTGCTCCAAAGACAAACAGATCGTTATGCGGAAAATGGGGAGGAAGCCAAGTCTTTGTCAAAAGTTGGGAACGCTCCCCATGATCCAGATCTTGACCCCAAGCAGGTAGCCGCTTGGGCTCAGGTTACGGGGACTGTGCTCGCGAGTGATCTCTCCATTCTCCTCTATTAATCAACACCCCTTTATCTTATGAACCACAGTCCACTTCGCGAACGTGAACTTTATCTGACCCGCCGCCAATTGTTCGGCAAAGCGGCTCTCGGCTTGGGAACGGCAGCCATGGCTCAATTGACCCCCAGTTGGGCCTTGGCCAATACTGGCCCATTGAATGGGGGCATTCACCATCCTGCCAAGGCAAAAAGGGTAATCTACCTTTTCATGAGTGGAGGTCCGAGCCACCTTGACCTTTGGGATTACAAACCCAAGCTCTTGGAGGAATTCGGTAAGGATCTGCCGGATCATGTTCGGGACGGTCAGAGAATCACCGGTATGACTTCCCGCCAAAGCAACTTGCCCCTGGCTCCCAGTAAGTACGAGTTCACCAAGCACGATAATAATGACAAGGGCGTCTGGGTCAGCTCTCTGCTCCCTCATACTGCCAAAGTGGTGAAGGATTTGTGCGTGATTCACAGTACTTTCACGGAGGCGATCAATCATGATCCTGCGGTTACTTACATTCAGACTGGAAGCCAAGTTCCTGGTCGTCCAAGCCTGGGTTCTTGGCTGAGTTATGGGCTTGGTACCATGAATGAGGATTTGCCCAATTATGTGGTTATGCATGCCAAGTCGAAGCATGCGGAACAAAGCCTTTTCAGTCGTCTTTGGGGAACTGGTTTCATGCCTTCGGACCATCAGGGTATTTTGCTCCGGAGCCAAGGCGATCCGGTGCTATACCTGACAAATCCAAAGGGTACTTCGGGTCAAGATCGAAGAGCTCAACTAGATGCCTTGTCCGCTCTCAATGGAGTTCATCACAAAAGTTTTGGAGACCCTGAGGTGTTGGCTCGCCTGCGGCAACATGAGATGGCATACCGGATGCAAACTTCGGTTCCGGAATTAATGGATCTTTCGAAGGAACCGAACGCCACGTTCGATCTTTACGGAGAGGAGGCGAGAGAAGGTGGAACTTTTGCGGCCTGTTGCCTGAATGCAAGAAGATTGGCGGAGAGAGGGGTAAGGAATATCCAGATTTTCCACAGAGGCTGGGATGCACACGGGGGGTTACCCCGCGAGCACGAAAACCAATGCAAGGATGTGGACCAAGGATGTGCAGCCCTCATCAAGGATCTTAAGCAACGCGGAATGCTGGAGGATACTCTAGTGATTTGGGGAGGAGAATTTGGCCGAACAACTTATTGCCAAGGCAAGCTGACCAAGGAAAACTATGGTCGGGACCACCATCCGCGCGCTTTTACCACTTGGATGGCGGGCGGAGGAGTAAAACCCGGCATCACTTACGGGCAGTCGGATGACTATGGGTACAACCTGGCGGACAAAGATGGCAATACGATCAAACCTAATAAGGACAAGTGGACTCCGGGAACCATGCACATTCACGATCTCAATGCGACCATCCTTCATCTGCTGGGCATTGATCATACGCGACTGACCTACAGATACCAGGGACGCGATTTTCGTCTAACGGATGTCCATGGTCATGTCATCAAAGATATTCTAACCTAGTCTTTCCATGCCCTCCAACTTTTTTCAGGTACTTTGCTTTCTTGTCTTTTGTACGCTTCTTCAGGCTGACTGGCGGACTTGGCGGGGTCCCGATAACGACGGACTCAGCGATTCCATCAAGCTTCCGGATTCTTGGAGCGAAACGGAAAACCTGGACTGGA
>JAURNO010000090.1 GCA_030830145.1 Verrucomicrobiota bacterium | reverse complement strand
GAACTCCCCTGCAGTTGATTACAGCGGGCAAATTCCAAGTGCCCTTAACTCTCTTCGTACCCAAAAGGAAAATGAGGAACGATATCCACTGCACTTACTTTCTAGATCACTTGGTTTACGGGTCCATGTGACAGATATGACCAAATAATGAAATTTTAAAGTTCTCAAAGTGTTCCTGATAAAATGTTTGAGTAAATTTAAATTCTAGTTCCATCCAAAAAAAGTATTCAAGCGCTTGCTTTTTAGTGTATTTACATGTTTGGTCTATATGATAACCAAAACATAACCAAGAAAAAACCATGCTATGATAAAATCGTTCTCTGCGAGCAAATGCTCCTTCGCCATCTTCTTGACCGCATCACTTTTACTGGTTTCGGCAAACGGACAAAGAAAATCCAAAACAGCCGGTTCCAAATTGGAAAGAGAACTCGAATCTCTTCGCCAAACCGTATCGACCTTGGGGGTCGAACGCAATGAATTCAAAAATATGCATGCTCAATCAAGGAGAAAGGCAGCCGAGTTATCACAAGATTTGCTTACTGCCCGCCATAAGTTGGATGCGGCCCGACAGGCATCCAATACATCCTTTGTAAATGGATGGGTTTACGATCCCGACCACGGATGGCTCTACACCGACCCGAAAAGATACCCCTTGGTCTTCAGTAACCAATCCAATAGTTGGTACCGCTACGAAAGCGGATCGTCCGAGCCTCGTATCTTTTACAACTTCAAGGGCCAAAGTTTGGAAACCTGGGGTCGTGATTCTCAAAGAAGAGGAGAGCCCGGACGAGACAAAAACTCTTCTCTACCCACACCTCCGGAGAAAACCCCACCCGTTGACAACGAGGTGGAGCCCGACAAAGAATTGATGATCACCCACCTCGGGGTAATCGAAGATCCCGTCCGCACCGTTCCAAGCAAAGGCTCCAAAGCAGTTTGGACCTTCAAGCATCTCATCACTCAAATGGCGGGAAAAAACGACCCCTCCGTATTCGCCCTTGAGTGGCTCAAGCTTTGGGAAGTCGATCAACGGGTCAACGGAAAGCTCTCCCCCTCCCGGCCCGGAATCACGGATTCGGTCATCGAGCCATGGTTGACGGCAAGCGGTGGAAAACGCCTGGACCTAAATATTGCTCCTTTCAAACTTCTTGCCATTGTCAACCGCATAGATTTGCGCGTCCATGATGCGGCTTCGGTCACCTCGGCTGGAGAAGGTAGGTTTGTCTTCGGCGTACTCCAACCGGATGGCACTCCTCTTCCCCCTCTTGCTGGTCCGGCAACTGGTGCGTTCACGGTCATCTTCGAATATGAGCTTGTGGCAAAGAACATGAAGGAGGTGAACAAATGGGCCCATAGCTGGCATGACCTCGGCAAGCATCAGCTCGGAAGCGACTCCTACAACCAAGCGTTGGAAAAGATCACTCGCCGGTTCACCGACAAGGGTCGAGCACGGAGCAAACCACATGGAAACCCCATCAACCAGATCCGCACCAATGAATTCTCCTTCGGCCCGACATGGGAATTACGGGAGTTCATCCTTGATTCTGGTTCCGGTTTGCTCAGGCAGCACACCGTTGCCCTGACGCCCGATAGTTTGTCACTGAACGGCACCGAGGAACTGGCCAATTTGATCAACGAAAACGAATCGGCAATCCTCTCGGACGCTTTTGATTTCCCTCATCAATTTCTTGCCGCCGGTTCGACCGCCGGACCATTTTTGACCACTGATTTTCCGGACTTCGAAACGCGCACCTTCACGCCGATACCTTTGGCTGGACCTTTTGTCGATATTCCATGGAGCGCCGCTGGAATCCGGAGCAACGAAGCGCGACACCGCTTTGCCTTGAACACCTGTCACGGTTGTCATCGTTCCGAAACCAACACAGGCTTTCTGCAAATCGGATTCCCTTCCGAACACGACCTGCCCAACTCTTTGAAGAACGAGGCTGAACTCGCGGCTTTCTTGACCGGGGGGGAAGCGAAGGATCCTCTGGAACCCGAACAGACCCGTTTTTTCAGTGACCTGGAAAGACGAGCCGAAAGCCTCAAGGAATTGCTCGAACACATGAAGAGCAAGGACGGACAACAACCACCTAAAAAAGCCCATCGACCACGCTTTGTCCACTAACCGGATAGCGGATCACTCATAGGGAAAAGCCTAGGGCAACCTCCGGTAATAGAGATCTTTCATCATAACCACGTTGCTGTCCGGATGTGACTGCAAAGCGAAATAGCCCATGCCAAGCTTGCGCTCGAAATTCCTTTCCTGATAAGCCATCCATGTAGGTGGTTCGGTCCAGTCGACGGTGGTTTCTCCGTTGATCTTGATCAAGACATTCTTTCCCTTCACCCGAATAAAATACTCAAACCATTCGTTATCCTTGACCAGGGTACGGACCTCGTCCACTACGCCGTAAAGGCTGCCGGTTTTCCTTTTTTCATTCTTATGGGAGTTCAATATTTGGCATTCGAACCCTTTGCTCGGCCAACCACTGTCCTTGTACAGAGTGTGGAAATAAATCCCGCTGTTGACAACGGGGTAACAATAGACTTGAGCCTTGAATTCAAAGTTTTCCAACCAGGGAACGGTTTCGTAAAAAAGGTGTGCCCGGGCAGTTCCCCTGATAAGAATGTTTCCATCGAGAACGGCAAAGACCCGATCATCCTCCGATGCCTTCCAGCCCGTCAGGGTTTCCCCGTCGAACATTGAAACCCAAGGCCCGGCACCTGCTTGACCATCATCTTCCCCTTCGCTCCCAAACCAACATCAATTCCTCGGACCAGAACTTG
>JAURNO010000089.1 GCA_030830145.1 Verrucomicrobiota bacterium | reverse complement strand
TTTCTCGAGAAACCTCTGGGCATTGTCGATCGCTCCAAGAGAAAAGTTCGCCGCCGCCCCATCGATTCCCAAGTTCAGACTGTCCATTGCCACGGCCAGATTAATCCAATGAACGTCCTCTAGAAAGAGCCGGGCGGGCAAGTAACTTTTTCTCTCCTCCCCGACCCTTTTTTCGCGGTCTCCCGGGTAGCGGAGAAAAAAACGAACGCGATCTTGGGGGGTAGGAGGCATGGGACTATCGTGATACCATTCGGCATTGAAAAAAGAGTTGTCTACGGAGCAATATAAGGGATAACCCCTGTAACGCCGAGGGGTGCTCGAGCCCATTGCAAAACCGGCCGAACGAAGGGTCATGAGATCATGATCGGCAATAAAAACCTGTTCGTTGCGATAACCTCTCGCCTTGAGTAACCGTAACAAGCCATCGACCAACATGGGAGAAACCTGCAAACCCGGAGCGCAAGATGTCTCGATTTTGATTCCAATCTTGGGCAAAACCGAAGGAGTCAACCGAACTCCTCCTCTGCTTTCCGAATAGGAAACCATTTTTAAAATTGAAGACAGGTAGGACTCCGCCGTTTTGCCGACCTTGGATCTGAAAACATCGACGGAGCGATCATCAGAGGGGGAAATCTCATTTTTTTTCGAATTGAGAAAAGGTTCGACTGAAGGCTCAACAAGCCCGCAAACATACCCAACCGAGAGAAGGGAATGAAGCAAAATGAAGACCATGGCTTGACGTTTGCCCATACAATGAAAAAAACAATACATGCGCTTTGGTAAAATATGTTTACGAATAGCAACCCTCGGGTCAACCTTGCTTGTACTCCTGGGATGCTCGGAAGATTCCCCATCCCCTCCCCCACCCCCCTTGGATCCCACGGTCAAGTCACCCCCGGACCTCAGTGATGCGATCGAAAAAAGAGTGGAGGGAAAAACGGAAGAAGCAATTGAACTGCTCCGGAAATACAATGAGGAATTCCCCGACTCTCCCGAGATCCTGATACAACTTGGTCGCTCCTTGAGCGAATCAGGACAATTCGCCCTGTCCGCCTTTCGCTTGGAGCAAGCCCTCTCCGCCGAAGCTGACAAATCGCTCCTCAAAGAGGTCGCGCAGGCGCATGAAAAAGCAGGAGACGAAAAATCAGCTCGAGAGCGATACTCCGAGTTTCTTGCGAATAACCCCGATGATGCGGAAACTTGGCTTGCTCAAGCTAGATTGTTGGTTCGGGCAGACAGGGATACGGAGGCTCTGAACGCCTTTGGCAAAGCTGCGGAATTGACAACTCACGAGGACTGCCTGACTATGGCCGAGCTCTTCTTCGAGAAAAACCTTCTCGTCCAAGCCGAGTATTGGTACAGAGAATCCGCTCGTAAGGAAAAAGGGATCACTCCACGTCCTCTCCTCGGGCTACTTCGAGTCAAATTTGCGACGAAGGAAGAAGACCAAGCGGAGGCCCTGATTTTAGCCATCGAAAAGTCAAACCCGGGAACGATTGAAGGAAGCGGGCTAAGCGAAAGCGCGGCTGCCCTCTTGCGCGAAAGACGATATGGCAGCCTTTTCGAACGAGGTTATTCCCCTCAGGAAATGAGCGTAACCGAACTGGCGAACGCCTTGCTCGCCAAGTCAGCGGACCGCGATCCTCCCTCCGAGATAGCCCCGGTTGTCTCGACCGGTCCAAAGACTCTGCCCAGCGATGCAATCGACCCGCCCACTCCTCCCGTAACCGATGAAGTTCCGTCTTCTCCTCCCGAGACTTCCCCGGAAACAAGCTTGGCCGACGCGTTTTCCCAACCAGTCGAAAACGAACCCGACAGCTTGGAGCAAGGCAGAAACTCCTACCTCTCGGGGAACTACACAAGCGCCCTGCTCTTTGCAAGGGATGCAATCAAGAAAAACCCCGAAGATTCGGATGCTTGGCGACTTTCGTCACAGGCTCACTTCCAATTGGGTGAGGTCAAGGAGGCGGAAATGACAATATTGGAGGCAATCAGGC
Source organism: Verrucomicrobiota bacterium (assembly GCA_030830145.1). Classification (GTDB taxonomy): domain Bacteria; phylum Verrucomicrobiota; class Verrucomicrobiia; order Opitutales; family Seribacteraceae; genus Seribacter. Next base: position 1,345 of record JAURNO010000089.1, on the reverse strand, counting down.
ATAACCCAAGGGATCTTCAAACACATATGGAATATCTCCGTATTGCCCGAGAAACCCTCTCGGGAGCACGCTATCTAGCCGAATTGGAGAAGGCTCATGAGCGATTCCCGGAATCCACCGAAATCCTTTGGCAACTTGCCCGAAGATACCACATCGTCGAGAGAATGCCCGTCACCGCAGCTGTGTTGTATCAAAGACTACTTGAAACTGCACCCGAAACGAGTGTTCTCGGTCAACAGGCCAAAATGGAATTGGTCAAAATTCAGAATTTGTAGGTAATTTCCGCCCCGATTCCTCATGCCACTCGCTCATGATTTTGTTGCCGAACTAAAAGACAAGGTCGACCTGTACGATCTCGTAAACCCTTACGTTCAACTCAAAAAAAGTGGATCGAGCTGGGTTGGCCTTAGTCCATTCAGTCAGGAAAAGACCCCGTCTTTTTACGTTCACCCGGACAAAGGCTTCTTCAAATGCTTTAGCTCCGGAGAAAAGGGTGATGCGCTGACCTTTGTCCAAAAAATGGAAAACCTCTCCTTTATGGAGGCCATTGAGTTTCTTTCCGAAAGGTTTAACATTCCTCTCAGGTTCGAGCATGGAAGTTCACGCGGCCCCTTGACCAAATCAATCAATTCGGAGCTATATGCCCTCCACGAGTTGGTTACGGATTGGTTTTCCCACAATTTGCGCAGCGGTTCCCAGGAAGGCCAGGTGGCGCTCGAATACTGGAAGAATGAAAGACGCTTCGACATGGAAACTGCCGATGAGTTCAGAATTGGTTACGCCCCAGTCGACCGATTTGCCCTCGGAAAATACCTTCGGTCGAAAAAAATACCGCCGGAGATTCTTCAAAAAGCCGGATTGTTCAACAAAGACCTACAGCGTGGAGAATTCGTCTCCCGTTTTTGCGGAAGACTGATGATCCCGATTCGCGAAAAAATTGGGCGTGTCTGCGCCTTCACCGCACGCAAGCTTTCGGTTACTCCGGAATGGGGTGATAAAAAAGCCCCCAAATACGTAAATTCTCCCGAAACGAACATTTTTAAAAAAGGAGAACTGCTCTTTAATCACGATTTGGCCAACAAGGCGGTCTCCGAGAAAACCAATTTCCTTCTCGTAGAAGGTCAATTGGATGCAATTCGTTGTTGGGTCGAAGGATTCAAAACCGTTGTCGCTCCACAAGGGACAGCCTTGGGCGACAACCAAGCCATGCTCCTCCAAAAATCCAATCCGAGGGGTGTCCAATGTCTTTTGGATGGTGATGACGCAGGAAAGAAAGCGGCCTTCGACTATATTCCCATTTTCCTCAAGGCCGGGATCAGTGCTCGATTTTCAATCCTTCCAACAG
>JAURNO010000088.1 GCA_030830145.1 Verrucomicrobiota bacterium | reverse complement strand
GATTACATGAAAAACTTTCTTTTGAGCTTTCTTTTCCTTCTCTGTGTTTTACCTTTTTTTACGTCGGCTGGGGAAGGGGATGAAATGCTCGCGGAGTACCTCGAGCAACGGACGGTTCAGATCGAAGATTCTTTTTTGGCGGAAGTCGAAAGCAAGGATGATTGGAACAGCATGAAGGAATCCTATCGGGAGCAGCTTGGAGAGATGCTCGGGCTTTCTCCCGACCGACCGCGTGCCGACCTGAAGGCCACCGTTACCGGCAAGCTCCAAGGGGATGGGTTTATCGTGGAGAAACTTCACTATCAATCCAGTCCCGGACTTTACGTCACGGGAAACCTGTATCTTCCGGCTGATCGGAAAAAAGACGAGAAATTTCCTGCAATCCTTTACGTTTGTGGACATGGACGGGTCAAAAAGGACGGAGTCAGTTTTGGGAACAAGGTGCATTACCATCACCATGGGGCGTGGTTTGCCCGGAACGGATACGTTTGCCTAACCCTTGACACCATCCAGCTCGGCGAGATCGAGGGTATTCACCATGGAACCTATTCGAAGAACATGTGGTGGTGGGTGTCGAGAGGCTACACTCCAGCCGGGGTGGAGGCCTGGAATGGAATCAGGGGGATCGACTACCTGCAAAGCCGTCCCGAAGTCGATCCCGAAAGAATTGGGGTGACCGGTCGTTCCGGAGGCGGGGCTTACAGTTGGTGGATTGCGGCTCTGGACGAGCGGGTCAAGGCGGCCGTGCCGGTTGCCGGAATCACCAGCATGCGCAATCACATCGTGGATGGGTGCGTGGAGAGTCATTGCGATTGCATGTATCAGGTAAATTCGAAGCGTTGGGACTTCGCGATGATCTCGAGCCTAGTGGCCCCCCGGGCCCTTCTTATTTCAAATACGGACAAAGACGGGATTTTTCCCCTGGAGGGTGTGCTCGACGTTCATGCGAAGACGAGAAAGCTATACCGTTTGCTGGGAGCGGAAGGGAATCTTGGTCTTCAGATCGCTGAGGGTCCACACAAGGATACGCAGGATCTGCGCGTACATGCCTTTTCCTGGTTCAACCGTTTTCTCAAGAAGCAAAACCCTCCGCCTCTGATCGACAAGCCGGCGACCAAATATTTCGAGCCTGAGCAGCTCAAGGTTTTTAAAAAAAATCCTGCGGATGAGAAGACTTCGAGCATACACGAGACTTTCGTACCCATTGCCTCCACTCCCCCGATTCCGAAAGACCGAGACGCTTGGGAAAAATACCGTGACAAGGTTCGGAAGGAACTCGACGAGAACGTTTTGGGGGCTTGGCCAAAGAAAAGCCCGGAGGCAAAGGGAGAAACCTTGGCCGATCTTTCTTCCGGAGGCATTCGTTTCTCGGTTCACCGGTTCGTGTCTCAGGAACCCTGGAAGCTTTCTCTTTATCTCGTCCATCGTGACGGCCTGGCTAGGGAAAATTTGGATCTGGTTGTGTTGAACGTATTGGACGCGGACGGATGGAATGATTTTGCGGCCTCCTACGGAAAGCCTTTCGGCAAGGGGTTTCCTCAGGGCCTTCAACTTCCCCCTCATGATGCCAAGGCTTTCGATTCGGAAAGGAAGATGTTCAAGAATCACAAGTGGGCCATGGCTTACCTGGCTCCTCGCGGCATCGGTCCGACTGTATGGTCCGGGGATGCCCGCAAGCACAACCAGATCCTTCGCAGGTTTTATCTACTTGGGGAGACTCTCGACAGCATGCGGGTATTCGATATTGTCCGCTCAGCCAGTTCCCTCAGGGCTCTCCAAGGCATGGGCAAGGTTCCTCTCTGGATGCAGGCGAATCACGAAATGGCGGCGAACCTTCTCTATGCATCTCTCTATGTTCCGGAGGTTGCGCGACTGGATCTTCATAACTTGCCCCGATCTCACAGGGAAGGCCCGGCTTATTTAAACATTCTTCGTACACTTGATCTGCCCCAAGCCGTTGCCTTGGCTGGAGAACGGACCCGGGTAGTTCTTTACCAACCGAACGCGAAGTATGATGACTTTCCCCTCCAAGTGGCGGAGGCTCTTCGTTTCGAGCCCAAGGCAATCTCCCTACGCAAAAGTATGGCGGGGGATTGATTCCCCGCCTTAGCTCAGTCCGGGGATGGGCTTGCCTGAGTGGAGAACCTGGGAGACTTCCGCGGGGATACCCGCCATCGAGCGGACGGCGCCCAAGTCGAGCAGTCGGTCCATGATGGTCGCGTAAAGATCGGGGACGGAAACGGGAATGTCCTTGGGCTGTTCTCCGTTCTTGTCCGAGCTACCGATGACTTGTCCCATTTTAAGGCCACCCCCGTAAAGGAGCAAGGGACTGGATCCCGCCCAATGGTCACGCCCGCCCTTCTTGTTGATACGGGGACCTCTGCCCATTTCCCCACAGCAGACTAGGAGAACCTTGTCCTGCAGACCACGGGCTTCCAAGTCTTGGATGAGTACGCTCACGGCATGATCGAAAGGCTTGCCCACGTAATCCATGCCCTCGGTCATGGTGGCGTTGTTCTTGTCGGCATGCATGTCCCAGACGAAATTCGTGGTCACGCTTATGAAACCCGACCCCCGCTCGGCCAACCGGCGGGCGAGCAAGAGGAGCTTGCCTAACGTGTTGACGTGGTCGCGATATCGCTCGTGGTTGTTCCAGCGCTTGCTGATCTTGGTGACGTCCATCAAATTCGAGGTGTCGTAGCGCTCGATCAATTTCGGATCTTCCTTGGTGATCTCGAAAGCGTCCGCCACCCCGGCCAGCAAGGTATCGAAGGCCTGGCCGTGAAAATGATCGAGGCCGGAACCTTCACCCACACGGTCGACCGTTTTCTTCCATTGGTCCACCGATTCGAGGAGGTGTTTGCGGTCGGTCAATCGGCTTGCTTCCAATCGTATCTTGAGATCCTCCTTGAGTCCACCCTCTCCGCTTGGGGCAAAAGGCTCGTTGG
>JAURNO010000087.1 GCA_030830145.1 Verrucomicrobiota bacterium | reverse complement strand
CTCATGGGAATGGCCAGATACCTCTCGCCCGAACAGATGATGTGCAAGGAATCCTCCTCTCCCTCCAAAAACTCCTCGATTACGACTTCTCTGCCGCTTTCTCCGAAACTCGAACCGGCCAGCATATCCCGGACCGCCTCCTCGGCTTCTTCTGGGCTTTGGCAAATCAATACGCCTTTGCCGGCCGCCAAACCGCTTGCTTTGACCACGATGGGTAGGTTGCAGGTCGAAAGGTAATCGAGGGCGGGTTCTACTTCGCTGAAATTACCATACTCAGCCGTGGGAATACCTTGTCTGGCAAAAAAATCTTTCGAGAAGGCCTTGCTTCCCTCCAACCTCGCTGCCGATTTGTTCGGACCATAGGCTGCGATGCCCGCTTCAGTGAGAGCGTCAACGGCGCCGTTGCACAAGGGGACCTCCGGGCCTACGACCACGAGATCGATCCCCTCGTCCTTGGCCAAGTTCACGATGGCCTCGTTGTCTTCCACGCCGATGGAAAAGGTTTCGAACTCGCCGGCCATGCCACCGTTTCCAGGAGCAACGGAGACTTTTTCCACGATTGGGCTCTCTGCACAAATTCTTGCCAAGGTATGTTCGCGGCCTCCGCTTCCCAATACCAGCACCTTCAGGTTTTTATCGTTCATCCATTTCGATTTCCCGAAAAGAAGGGCCCAAGTCGAGACAAAAGCAATTTTTCGGCCCTCAAAGAGGGATTTGGTTTTCCAAAACCACTCTTTTTGCGCAAACTCTTTCCTATGCGGGTATTCTTTATTGGGGTGTGTGGGACGGCGATGGGAAACGCCGCCGTCCTTCTTAAGAAATTGGGCCATGAGGTCGCTGGTTCCGATGCGGGCGTATACCCGCCCATGTCCGACGTTCTTACGGACGCCGGCATTGACCTTTTCGAAGGTTTCGAGGAAAACCAAATGCTCGATTGGAAGCCCGACCGAATCGTAGTGGGTAACGCCGTTTCACGGGGCAACCCCCAAGTCGAACGTTTGTTGCGAACCCGCGAAATTCCCTTTGTTTCTCTTCCCCAATTGATTGGCGAGGATTTGATCGGGAATCGACCATCTTTGGTGGTTGCAGGAACCCACGGAAAAACCACCACCACCTCGCTCACTGCCTATGCCTTGGAGCAAGTCGGTTCATCCCCTGGGTATCTCGTTGGGGGAGTCCCGCTTGATCTCGCCTCCGGAAACGAGTTGGGCGGAGGCGACTCGCCCTTTGTGATCGAAGGCGACGAATACGATTCGGCCTTTTTCGACAAGCGAAGCAAATTCATTCATTATCGCCCCCGTATTCTCGTGCTCAACAACCTTGAATTCGACCATGGGGACATTTTTCGAGATCTACAGGATATTTCCCGCAGTTTTTCTCATTTGCTCCGCATCGTTCCCTCCGACGGATATGTTTTGCGCAACGGGGACGATCCGAACCTGCTTGCCCTTCCCGATGCTCCCTGGACGACCACCCTCTCCGTGGGGCAGGGCGAGGCGAATGATTTGCGCATAGCAGATTTCGAGGAAGATGCCGAAGGCACTCGCTTCCGCCTGCTCTGGCGCGGTGAGGAAGTCCAGGAAGTCGAATGGAGTATGCCCGGGCTCTTCAACGCCCGTAACCTCGCCATGGCGTTCCTTTCGACCGTTCTTGCCCAAGTGGAGGAACTTGATCTGAACGATCCTTTTTCTTCGGCCGCCCTTCCTGATTTTTCCGCCTGCCAAGGAGTGAAACGCCGGCAGGAAATTCTCGTTGATAAAGAGTCTCTGGTCGTCCTCTCCGATTTCGGGCATCACCCCACCGCCATCGAGGGAACCCTGGAATCCTTGCGGGCCCGTTGGCCCGGGCGTCGAATCGTCGCCTGTTTCGAACCGCGCAGCAACACCGCCGTGACGAACGTTTTTCAAGACCGTTTTGCGGATGCCCTTTCCCTGGCCGACATGGCCTTGCTCGGAGCCGTCCACCGGGCTGAAAAAATCCCCCAGGACAAACGGATCAATCCCGAGGCCATGATCAAGCGAATAGAAGATGCCGGCAAGCAAGGCCGGTCTTTTGCCCAAAACAGGGAACTTGCCGATTACCTGGAAAACCAACTTGGTGATGAACCGAGCCTTCTCGTCTTTTTCTCAAACGGTTCCTTCGACGGGGTAATCGACCGAGTCGCCAAGTTTGCCTCCTAGCCCTCATGATCGAATGGCCGGAGGGCGGAATTGGGTTTCAGCCCCGAAGTGGGTTGATTAACCCGCGGATGGATTGGTGCAAAGAAGCCCTTTTCGTGGAGGCTTCCACCCCAAGCCATGAATGATTTCTTGGCATCGCGTGGTTTTGTGATGAAGGAGATGGGCTCGTCTCGTGAACTAGCCGAAGAATACGGTCTTGATCCCGTCGAGTTGGAGGGGGAGAACTTGGTGGTGTGCGAAACTAGATAATGTCTCTTTTGCTTTATCATGCATGAAGTTTTTCGAGATTGGGACTCCGCAAAGGTTGGTCTCGTGAACCAACTTCTTAAAAGCGAAGGCATTCAGACCGTCCTTCGCAACTGGACGGGGTCGAACATTACCGAGGTCCCGATTCCCGACATGTTTCCGAATGTTTGTGTCTTGAATCACGAGGACTTCGTTCGGGCCCGCCAGATCCTGACCGATTATTTCCAGGCTCCATCCCAAGCAATGGAAGAGTGGGAGTGCCCGAAGTGCCAAGAGCAAGTGGACGGAGTTTTCACGGAGTGTTGGTCCTGTCAGGCTCCGAAGGAAGACCCTCAAAAATCCTAGGCGGGATTCCCGCCCAATTCCTTGATCCACTTTCGGTGGGGCCCGGATAAGGTGAGATCGTCCAGTTCGGCCCAACGAACCCAGCGGTAACCCTTGGGCAGGGTGTTTTTCGTGCTCTTGAGTATTTCCACCCGAAAAATTTCCTCTTCGTAGTCGACTTGTCCGATGGTCCGTTTCTTGGTCGCCAAGGGCTTGGCTTTAGGGCCACCCTCTTCAAGTTCAGGGGGTAGTTTTTCCGGCAACTCGTAGATTCCCGCCAACCTGGCCGAACCTTTGGCGGCCGAACAAAGGAGCAAACCATCCTCCGATTCGATCCAGTACCGGGTGATCTTTTGCTTGGATTTCTTCTTTTTGGCCAAATTCGGATATCGTGCGAAATCTCCCGTTTTTCCACCTTTGCAATGATCGATTACCGGACAAGTCAGGCAAAGCGGAGATTGTCGGTGACAAACGGTCGCCCCAAGCTCCATCACTGCCTGGTTGTAATCTCCCGGACGGTTGGCGTCGAGGAGCTCGGCTGCCAAGGGCCGTAGTTTCTTCTGTGCGGTCGCACCGTCCTTGAAGGGTTCGTCGTTGGCAAAGAGACGGGTCAGTACCCGGACCACGTTCCCGTCGCAGACCGCTTCGGTTTGCCCGAAGGATATGCTGGTCACGGCCGCTGCCACATAGGGCCCGATCCCCGGAAGCGCCTGCCAGGATTTTGCATCCACGGGGATGGTTTCCCATGAATCCACTTGCCTGGCCAATTTATGCAGATTGCGGGCCCGGGAATAGTATCCCAGTCCTTCCCATGCCTTAAGCACCCCTTCCTCGGGGGCTTGGGCCAAGGCCGTAAAATCTGGGAACAGGTTCATCCATCTTTCGAAATAGGGCAGGACGGTTGAAACCCGAGTCTGCTGGAGCATGAACTCGGAGACCACCGTTTTATAAAGACCCGGTTGCGAACGCCAAGGGAGTTCCCGCTTGTAATCGTCGTACCAAGCCAGCAAGGCTTCCCGAAAGGACTTAATCCTTTGGGGATCCTTGAGGGGATGGTTTAAAATTTGCGTTGTCATGCTTGGCGGTTGCTTTTTCTTCAAGTCTTTTCCAAATATATCCCGCTTATGGCAAGCGCAGCTTCAAATTCCGGTGGTGAGGAAAGAAAGAAAAAATCAATGTACACCCTAAAACTAAAGGGTGATCAGCTGGATAAGCTCGGTCAGGCACTTTCTTCCCGCGGTTGGCCGACCCGCGAGGTTCAGTATGCCCGGCATGCCTTTGATGGCGATCAGGTCAAGGTTGTTGCCTACGAGAGCGGGAAACTGGTCGTGCAGGGCAGGGGGACGGAAGATTTCGCGACCAACATTCTGGAACCTGAGGTAACGGGCGAAATTCTCCTCGGGTACGAAGAAGTGAACAACCCGGAATGGTTCGAGCCTCATGCCGGACTGGACGAGAGTGGAAAGGGCGATCTTTTCGGACCCGTGGTCACCGCCTGCGTGATCGGAGACGGGGATATGGTCCGTTCCTGGATGGAAGCGGGTATCCGGGACAGCAAGACCATAACCGACGGAGCCATCCTCAAGATGGCCAAGCATATCGCCTCGACCAAGGGAGTGGTCATCAAGACCGCCTTTACGGGCATGCTCAAATACAACGAGCTTTACGGCAAATTCGGAGACAACCTCAACAAGATGCTCGCTTGGTTGCACGGGCGTGCTCTTAACGACGCCCTTGAACTGAGGAAGCCCGCATGGGGATTACTTGATCAATTTACCAAACAACCCCTCGTCCAGAAATATGTTGAAGGTACGGGGTTCGATCTGCAAATGAGAACCAAGGCAGAGGAAGATCCGGTCGTCGCCGCGGCTTCGGTCATTGCCCGGGCCACTTGGCTCCAGCAGATGAAAAAGCTCGAAGAACTGGCTGGCCGATCCATCCCCAAGGGGTCCGGAGCTCAGGCCAAGGAGGTTGCAACTCAGCTTTTCAAACAATTCGGAGAGGAACGGATGGGGGAATTTTGCAAAATGCACTTCAAGACTGCCTACGAGGCGATGGGCAAGACTCCCCCCGCCAAGAAGTCTTGGAATCCGAAGTGGCGTAAGTAGGAGGGACAGGGCAGCTCGATGGCAAACCCTCGTTGGACCTACGACCGCAAAGAAGCCAAGCGGTCTTTGGGGATCGTCGGGGTGGACGAGGCGGGTCGCGGATGCCTCGCCGGGCCAGTAGTGGCCGGAGCCGTAGTTTTGCCCGCCGAATTCTTCCTCAAGGCAGCTAATCGTAAAGCTTGTTCCGAAATGAACGACTCCAAGCAATTTGCCGAAGAGCGTCGCGAAAAACTTTACACCGTGATCTTGAGCTTGGCCGAGCAGGGCGAATTGTTTTGGGCTTCGGGCGAATCTTCGATCGAAGAGATCGAGACCGAGAATATCGTGGGTGCGACCTGTCTGGCCATGAAGCGGGCGATGGACGAAGTTTCTGCAAAAAGCGAACGTCTTTGGTCCCCCGAACCGAAATCCGAGGAAGATCTTTTTTCCACCACCGGTTCATCCGAGGATGATAAAAAATGGGTCGTGCGGGTCGACGGGAGGCCTATGAAAAGGCTTCCCTACGAGCACCAAGGCTTGGTCAAGGGAGACACCATCTCGCTTGCCATAGCGATGGGTTCCTTGATCGCCAAGGTCACTCGTGACAGGATAATGAGAAAATTTGCGGAAGAGTTTCCCGCCTATGATTTTGCATCCAACAAGGGTTATGGTTCACCCAATCACCTGAAGGCCCTGAAGGAAAATGGAGTGACCCGCCTTCACCGCCGGCGCTTCCTCCGAAACCTTCTTCCCGGTTCCGAGCAACCAAAACGAGATGACCCGCAAAGTCAGTTGAGTTTCGAGTAGAAACCTCCTAAGATTATTTCTTCTTATGATTTTACTAGGAGTCAACGTCGACCATGTAGCGACCATCCGGCAGGCCCGATACCGGGACGAAACGAATACCCACGGCGGTTTCGTCGAGCCCGACCCCGCCGCCATGGCCTGGTTGGCCGAGGAGGCGGGTGCGGATGGCATAACCATGCACGTACGGGAAGATCGCAGGCATGTCCAAGTCGAGGACGTGCAACGCTACCTCGAGCGCAAAAAGACGAGGCTCAACCTCGAAGTCTCCCTTTCTGCGGAAATGGTCGAACTGGCCCTTTCCCTCAAACCGGAGAGCGTTTGCCTGGTTCCCGAAAACCGCAAGGAAGTGACGACCGAAGGAGGTCTCGACGTAGCGGGTAACCTCGAACGCTCCCGCGAAGTGGTGCGGACTTTTTTGGATGCCGGCATTCCGACCAGCATGTTCATCGATCCTGACCCCGCTCAACTCGAGGCCTCGGCCGAGATCGAATCCCCCTGGGTCGAGTTGCATACCGGGAGTTTCGCCCGGGCCTGGTTCGATTCCGAAAACAGGGAAAAAGAACTGGGGACGCTTCGTTCGGGCATGGAACTCGGAGTTTCTCTTGGCCTGCGGGTCAATGCCGGACACGGAATTAATTACCAAAACGTCGAAGGGGCCAAGACTCTCGATCAGGTGTACGAGTACAACATTGGTCACAGCATTATCTCGCGTTCGGTTTCGAACGGTTTGGCGGAGGCCGTCCAAACCATGCGCCGGATGCTCAACGAGTGAGCGAACTACCCGCCATTCCTCCGGGAACCAACGTCGTGGGCGTGGGGATCGACCAAATCGAGGTAGACCGCATCCGTGATTCCCTCGATAAGCACGGGGACCATTTCCTAAACAAGATCTTTTCGCCCGCCGAGCAGGCCTATTGTCGGGAAAAGGCTGACCCCGCGCCCCATTTGGCCGCCCGGTTCGCGGCCAAGGAAGCGGTTTCCAAGGCCTTCGGAACGGGGTTTGGCAAAGAATTCGGATGGTTGGACGCCGAGGTGGAGAATGGAGACCAAGGTCAACCCCTCTTGCGTTTCAGCGAAAAGGGGAGGGCCCTGCTCGAGAAAAAGGGGGCAAGCGAAGCCCTTGTCAGCCTGACCCATTTGGAATCGATCGCCTCGGCCATCGTCGTTCTTGTTTCTTCCTCATGAACCCTTTGCCCGCCGACCCCATTCTTTCTTGCGAGGATTCTCTCGCCTTTGAAAAATCGTTCTTCAAAGGCGACGAAGAACGCGAATGGCAGGTCATGAACCAAGCCGGTGAATCGATCGGAGATTCTTTGCTCCGCGACATGAGGGAACTCCGTACCATTCGTCCCCGGCCCAGAATCTTGGTCTTGGTCGGCAAAGGGCACAATGGGGGCGACGCCCTCCTTGCGGCCAAGCGGATGCTCCGGACTATCCCAACCGCCCGGGCCGTGGTTTGGCCCCTTTGTTCATGGGACGAGTGCCGTCCGCATACCCAACGGGCCCGGACCGAGCTCTTGGAATTGGCCGCCAAGCGGATCGAGGAAATGCCTCCCGCCAACGAAGCGGATGGAATCGATTCCCTGAGAAAAACCATGGTCGAACAATCCGGCGAACGCGGGTTCGATGCATCTATCGACGGCCTGCTCGGGATGCAGGCCAGTCTGCCTCTGCGTGAACCGCTGGGAGACTGGGTGAAAGCCATCAACGGCTTTGAGGAAATCGCCGTGCGGGCCGCCGTGGACATGCCCACCGGCATCGGTGATGAGCAGGTCGAGGATGCCCTGCGGGCTGATTTTACTTATTGCACGGGCATCGTGAAGGCACCCGTCGTTTTGCCCGACAACCTGAAATGGACCGGTCGCCTGCGTTACCTCGATCTCGGCTTTTTCGAGCAACCCGGGGAGGAAACGGCTCCAGCCCGGGCCGTAGTGCTCCGTAG
>JAURNO010000086.1 GCA_030830145.1 Verrucomicrobiota bacterium | reverse complement strand
TTGTCCTGAAAATCTTTCCGCCGCTCTTTCCGCAACACGTGCAAGCCTTGTTGATCTTAATAGTGGCATTGAAAGCGAGCCAGGCATTAAGGATTTTTTTAAGATGGAGAAAGCATTTTCCATCTTGCACGATCATAATTGAAGCATTACCAATTTGCCCTACGCTAGATTTCAGTTAGTTGTATATTACAGCCTATCTCGATCATTCTTTCTTCAATAACCACAAATAAACAAATTACCATGACCTCCGTAGGAAAAAAATTTCCAGACCTCACCGTTAACGCTATGAACGAAATGGGAGACACATTTCCTTTGAACGTTCTAGAAAAGGCCGTGAACGAAAAAAAGAAAATTTTACTCTTTTGGTACCCAAAAGATTTTACTTTCGTTTGCCCAACTGAATTGCATGCATTTCAAGAAGCCCTAGGCGATTTCGAAAAGAGAAACACATTGGTTATCGGTGCTTCATGCGATACGGCGGAAGTCCATTTCGCTTGGTTGAATACACCCAAGGACGGTGGTGGAATAGAAGGCGTTACCTATCCTCTTCTCGCCGACAGCAATCGTAATTTGGCAAACATTCTAGGGATACTCGACGAGACGAACGAAAGAGTGGATGAAGAATCGGGAGCTGTTTTGGTCGACGGAGATAGCGTTCCTTACCGTGCCACTTTTCTCATCGACGAGGAGGGAATGGTTTTTCACGAGGGAGTTAATCACATGCCCGTTGGTCGTAATGTTGCGGAATACTTGCGTATTATCGATGCTTTCACTCATGTTCAGGAAAAGGGGGAAGTTTGCCCCGCAAATTGGGAAGAGGGGAAAGATGCAATGAACGCCAACCGTGAAGGCGTCCAGTCTTACCTCAGCAGTCACTAAGGACACCTGAGATATGCTTCAGGAACTTACTGAAGACAATTTGGGCGAACTCGTTGCCGCTGAGAGCCGAGTTTTGGTTCAGTACTCGGCAGGTTGGTGTGGGAATTGCCGAATTATGAAACCCAAGTTTCGCAAGATGTCAGGGGATTTCGAAGAGGTGACCTTTGTTGTTGTAGATGCAGAAAAGTTTCCTGATTCGAGGAAATTGGCTGAGGTTGACAATCTTCCGACTTTCGCTGCGTTCAAGGACGGATCGCTTGTTAATCAAGTTCAAACGAACAAGGCCGAAGTACTCAAAGAGTTTGTTGATGAAGCTGCCTCTAATTAAGCATCTTTGTACTTTTGTCGAAGCTAATGACGAAGATTTCGTCTCTGAAGCGATTGAGGTCCTTGAGCATTTGACCGAGTACGAAGGGCTCGCAGATCAGGAGGTGGATGTAATCGGTGAAATCCTTTCAAATTTGTACGGTGCTCTCGAAGTGGAAAAAACAGTGCTGGAGAATGGGGTTGATCGAAAGACAGCGTTGAACGCGTTTATGAAGCGCGTGCAAGGTTCCATCGATCAATAGAAACTCCGCTGCGGAAGTCTCATCCTTTGAACTGTTTGGCCAGTTTGGCTAATTCCTTGGGGTCCATATCTCCCATGTCTGGCATCCCACCACCACCTCCAAGAGCGCTCAACATTTGCTTCATCTTCCCGCCCTTCATTTTCTTCATCATCTTTTGCATCTGACTGAATTGCTTGATCAGTTGGTTGACGTCCTTGATCTGAACTCCTGCGCCATCGGCAATTCTTTTTCTGCGGGAACCAGCCAGGATCCTGGGCACGCGCCTTTCTTCCTTTGTCATGGAGAGGATGATTGCCTCATGACGTCCGAGGGCGCTTTCTTCCTTGTCCCCAATTTCGACGTTGTTCATGCCAGGGAGCATTTTAGCGACCGAACCCATGGAGCCCATTTTTTTCATTTGTCTCATTTGCGTGAGAAAATCCTCAAAGTCGAATTCGGCCTTGAGCATCTTTTCCGCCATGCGCATGGATTCCTCTTGGTCGAGGTTCTCCTGAGCTTTTTCGACTAGTGATACGACGTCGCCCATGCCGAGAATTCTCGAAGCCAGGCGATCCGGATGGAAAACCTCGAACTCATCTATTTTTTCACCCACTCCGAGAAATTTGATCGGAGTTCCGGTAACCTTCTTCATCGAAAGAGCCGCTCCACCCCTTGCATCTCCGTCAACTTTGGTCAGCACGATCCCGGTAAGAGAAAGTCGTTCGTGAAAAGTCTTGGCCACGTTCACGGCCTCTTGTCCAAGCGCTGCATCCGCCACCAATAGTATTTCGTGTGGATCGACTTCTTTTTTCAAAAGTTCGAGTTCCCCGACAAGATCGTCGTCGATTTGCAGTCTGCCCGCAGTGTCGAAAATCACAACGTCGCTCCCGTTCTTTTTCGACTCTTCCCAACCCGCGCGGGCAATCGCCGGTACGTTTTTGTTCTCCCGATCCAGGTGGCAGGGGAATTGTTCTTGTTTTGCGAGAAACTCAAGTTGATCGATCGCAGCCGGTCGGTACACGTCGCAGGCGACCAGCATGGGTGAGCGCCCATCCTTGGCCAAACGTTTTGCGAGCTTTGCGCTCGTGGTCGTTTTTCCCGCTCCATGAAGGCCGACCATGAGAACTCTCAAAGGGCGGTCCTCACGAAGTTCGGTCGTTCCTTCTCCGAGCAATTTGATTAATTCGTCGTGTATGATTTTTACAACCTGTTGGCCAGGCGAGACCGATTTGAGAACTTCCTGTCCCAAGCAGGCTTCCTTGACTTGATCGACGAATTCGCGAGCTGTACGGAAATGCACGTCTGCGGAAAGCAATGCCTTCCTTACTTCTCCCAATGCCTCGCTGACGTTTTCTTCGGTGAGCTTCCCTACTCCCCGAATGTTTCGAAGCGTGCGACTTAACTTATCTGTTAGTGATTCAAACATGACAATTTGAGATCATGCCATTGTCGGGAGTATTGGTGAAGCCATAAATTCCTTGTATCTTTCCGCGTTGCCTTTTGATGCGAATTTGGCATGATCCGCTCTTTACCTTTTACATAGAATGAAAATTCTCATTGCTGACCGTATCTCTCCTCTTGGGGTTGAATTTTTGCAAAAGCAGGCCGATTTCGAAGTGATTGAAGCTTATGGTTCTTCGCCGGAGAAAGTCTTGGAGTTATCCAAGGATGCTTCCGCCATTATCGTTCGTAGCGATACGAAAGTGACTAGTGAGGTAATCGCATCCGCAACCTCCCTGAAAGCTGTTGGTCGAGCTGGTGTCGGTGTGGACAACATTGATATCGAAGCAGCTACGGAAGCAGGGGTCATTGTAATGAACACGCCAGGCGGCAACACCATTGCCACCGCTGAACTTACTTTTACCCACATGATGTGCGGTACGCGTCCAGTTGTTCGTGGGGCATCCGGAATGCGAGAGGGCAAATGGGAAAGAAAGGAGCTTAAAGGATCTGAATTGAGGGCCAAGACCTTGGCCATTTTGGGCTTTGGACGGATCGGGATTGAGGTGGCCAAGCGGGCTCAGGCTTTCGAAATGGAAGTCATTGCCTATGATCCTTACCTAACCGATGAGCGGGCCAAAGAGATGGAAGTGGAAAAAGTTGATCTTGATACGGCCTTTTCACGGGCAGATTACTTGACTGTTCACATGCCCATGACCGAAGAGACAAAAAACATCGTGGATGAAGACGCCTTTGCAAAGATGAAGGACGGAGTACGGGTGTTTAATTGTGCCCGGGGTGGGATCATCAAGGAATCGGCTCTCGTAGAGGCCCTTAAGAGCGGAAAGGTCGCTGCCGCGGGACTTGACGTATACGAGCAGGAACCACTCCCTGAAGATCACGAGTTTAGAAGCTTGGAAAACCTTAATCTTACGCCTCATTTGGGAGCCTCCACTGCGGAAGCTCAAGAAAGCGTGGGGGTTGAAATCGCCGAGGCAGTGGCCGAAGTTTTACAGGGTGGTCGCATAAGAAACGCCATAAACATGCCATCCATTGACCCCAAGGATTTGCAAGCTCTTCGGCCCTACCTTGATCTTTGTCAAAGACTTGGAAGCTTTGCTCGTCAAGCATCCAAAGGCTCCGTGAGCTCAATACACATTACTTATTGGGGCGGTATCGTTGACTTTGACGCGGTTCCTCTGACCCGAGCGGTGCTTAAGGGTTGGCTTGCCGGTATTGCCGGAGACGAAGGTATCAACGATGTCAATGCACCTCATAAAATAAAAGCTTTGGGCATCAAGGTCGAAACGATCAAGTCATCCGATTTGGTGGACTACAATGAACTGATCGAGGTAAAAACCGTCTCAAGCGAGGGAGAACAACAAAATGTTCGCGGTACTCTTTTGGGTAAAGGAAACGATCCGAGGATCGTAGAGGTTGACGGTCAGGCAATAGAAGTTCGTCCCGTGGACATACTCTTAGTGGTCCGCAATGTGGACAAGCCTGGAATCGTCGGCAAATTGGGTACGACTCTTGGTGACTGTGGAGTTAACATTGCCAACATGTCTCTGAGTCGTGCCGAAGACGGGCAATGGGCTTTGACTATTTGCGAACTAGACGAGGAACCTTCGGATGATGCTTTGTGCTCATTGGTGGAGGACTCCGACATTCACGAGGCCCGTATTTCTCGACAAGGCTAGAATAAAGCCCTTTTCATCCACCCCTTTCATACCCCATGTTATCCGTAGAAACCATTGGCGTCATACTGATTGGTTACCTTTTGGGTTCGATACCATTCGGCGTACTCGTAGCCAAACGGTATGGCGTTGACATATATTCGGTGGGCAGTGGCAATCCCGGCGCAACCAATGTCCTTAGGGAAATAGGAAAGCCTGCCGGGTATGCGGTTT
>JAURNO010000085.1 GCA_030830145.1 Verrucomicrobiota bacterium | reverse complement strand
TTAGTGCGAAAAAGGTTGTGCGGGTGGTGATGAAAAGAAGGAAAGAGGGATGGGAATGCGGGTGACCCCCGCCCCCCGTGGTCGGAAAAAAATTTCAGGTTGAGATCGAGCGGATCTCCGTTTTCCCGTTTTTTTCAAAAACAGAGGGTAACTGAATTCATTGACGTTGAACCTCAGAAGTGTCCAAGAACTGTCCAAGAGAAAAAGGGTCTTGTCGATCTCGCGTCCTGCAGAGGCTCGCAAGCCCTTGCGGGGTAGGGGGTTTGGGTGGTGGCGAGACCCGGAATCGAACCGGGGACACAAGGATTTTCAGTCCTCTGCTCTACCAACTGAGCTATCTCGCCGAGACCCAAAGAGATCTAAAATGCAAATCTTTGCCCAAGGGTCAATCGGAAAGCCGAATGGGGTGGCTTTGGACGGATGCCCAATATTATCCGTTCCTCTACCAAAACAATTCCGGGGGTTGGTTGTATTATTACGGCACGAGGCGGGATCAGTCGCTTTTCTACCGTTACCGGGATTCCCGTTGGCTGGCCGAGGGGAAGGGGACGCAATAGTCCTTCCGAGGACTTACGGGCGAAGAGACATTCGATCCGTTCAACCCGCTTCGGGTACTTTTTTTGCGAAATAAAGTGTAATTTTTGCAGAAATTGCTAAAGGAGCGGAAAAAACGTCCGATTATACTATATGTCCACAAGGAGGTGGGCATTGGGCACAAGGAGGTGCGGAGATAAGCAATAAAGTTTTACCTGCGTGCGACAATCATTCGCTCGTGTACCCGTACATTATAATCACTCCGGTCATCAACTACTTTGGTGACTTTTTCAAGGGGAGTGCGGATTTTTTGAAAATAAGTCTAGTCCGCGTTCCCGAGCCGTTCGCTAAGCCAGGATATCTTTGAGGACGTGAGCTTCTTCGTCCACTCCGGTGAGGCGAAAATCAAGGCCTTGGTATTTGTGGGTAAAGAGTTGGGACTGGATACCGAGTTGGTGGAGCATGGTGGCGTGGAAGTCGCGCACGTGAACTACGTTTTCCTCGGCGTTGTAGCCGAATTCGTCGGTGTTTCCGTAGGAGATCCCTCCTTTGATTCCTCCGCCCGCCATCCAAATGGAAAAGCCTTTGATGTGGTGGTCGCGTCCATTGCCTTGGGCCATGGGGGTGCGTCCGAATTCTCCGCCCCAAACTACGAGGGTGTCGTCGAGCATACCTCTTTGTTTGAGGTCCTGAATGAGGGCCGCCGAGCCTTGGTCGACGCGCTTGGCAACCCCGGTGATGGCGTTCTTTACGCCACCGTGGTGATCCCAGCCGCGGTGGTAAAGATGGACGAAGCGCACGCCTCGCTCGGCCAAGCGGCGGGCGAGGATGCAGTTGCTGGCGAAGGATCCGTCTCCGGGTTTGGCTCCGTAGAGGTCGAGCACGTGCTTGGGCTCGTCCGAGACGTCCATCAGTTCGGGTACGCTGGTCTGCATGCGGAAGGCCATTTCGTATTGGCTGACCTTGGTGGAAATCTCAGGGTCGCGCAGGGATTCGTTGCGGGCCAGGTTGAGCTTGTTGACCGAGTCGATGAGCGAGCGTTGGTCTTTGGAGGTCACGCCTTTGGGGTTGCTCAGGTAGAGCACGGGGTCACCTTTGCTGTGAAAATGCACGCCTTGGTATTTGCTGGGGAGAAAGCCGCTGTGCCATTGGCGGGAGGCGATGGGTTGATTTTGGCCTCCGCCGACCGAGGTCAGCACGACGAACCCGGGCAGGTTCTCGGTGTCCGCTCCGAGCCCGTAGAGGGTCCAGGAGCCCATGCTGGGGCGTCCGGATATCTGTGTACCCGTGTTCATGTAGGTGTGGGCGGGGTCGTGGTTGATTTGCTCGGTGTGCATGGAACGGATGATGCAGATGTCGTCGGCAATCGATCCGATCTTGGGAAACTGGTTGGAGATGAACTGCCCGGACTTTCCGTAGCGTTCGAATTCATGTTGGGGACCGAGGCATTTGAGTGCGTTCTTCTTGCCCATGAGCTGGGCGATGGGCTGGCCTTCGGTGATGGATTTGGGCATGGGTTTACCGTCCATTTCCTTGAGCTTGGGCTTGTAATCGTAGGTCTCCAAATGGGAGGGTCCGCCCGCCATGCATAGAAAGATGACCCGTTTGGCTTTGGGGTTGCCGATGAGTTTGGCTCCTGCGGGCAGGTTGGCCGGCCAGACCTTGGGGTTGGTCGGGGCGTTGGCCGAGAGCATGCTCGTCAGGGCGGTTGCTCCGATCCCCACGGTGGCTTGGTTGAGAAAGCTGCGACGGTTGATGAAGGTTGTAGGGTCCATGGTTCGTTCGGTTCGCAAGGGTTCTTAGAATCGGGCGGTGGTTTCGTAAAGGTTGAGCATAGCCCGGGAGATACTCGTCCAGGCGGCCAATTCAGCGGGCTTGAGGGATTGGTCGATGGGCTTGACTCCGGTGGAGAGAAGTTCGAGGGCGGACTTCTCGTCGTCTTGGTAGCGCTTGCGTTGCTCTGCCAATAGTTCAAGCAGGATGGTTTGCTCCTGTTTGGTGGGTTTGCGGGTGAGGGTGAGGGAAAAGATTTTTTCCAATCGTTGAGCGTCGGTTGCTTGTCCTTCTTTGAGCAGGCGTTCGGCGAGGGCTTTGGCCGCTTCCACGAAAACCGGATCGTTCAGCAGTACGAGGGCTTGCTGGGGAATGTTGGAGCGCGGGCGCTCGGCGGCACATTCCTCCCGACTGGGGGCGTCAAAGGCGACCATGGCGGGGTGGGGGAAGCTTCGGCATACGAAGGTGTAGAGGCTACGTCGGTAGAGTTCGTCTCCTTGGCCGGCCTGCCATTTGCGGGCGGGGAAGTTGAGGTGTTGCCAATAGCCGGCGGGTTGGTAGGGCTTGACGCTTTTGCCCCCGATCTTCTGTACGAGCAGTCCGCTGATGGAAAGGGCACTGTCCCGGACGAATTCGGCATCCACGCGAAAGCGGGATTGACGGGCGTAGTGGCGGTTGCCGGGATCGTCCGTGGCGAGGGTTCCGCGAGGAAGGGAACTTTGGCGGTAGGCTTGGGAGGTGACGATGTTCCTGACCAAGGCTTTGACGTCCCATTTGCCGTCCCTGAACCCGGTTGCCAAATGGTCGAGCAGTTCGGGGTGGGTCGGAGGTTCGCCTTGTCCACCTAGGTCATCGAGTCGACGGGAGAGTCCGTAACCGAAGAAGAGTTTCCAGGTCCGGTTGACGAACGCCCGGGCGGTGAGGGGGTTGTCTTTGGCGACGACCCACTTGGCCAGGTCCAAGCGGGTGGCCCGCTTGTCTCCGGTATTGAGTTTGCCCATGAACTCGGGAATGGCAGGTTGGACTTCTTCACCGCTTTTGTCCAACCAGTTCCCTCGGGGAAGAATTTTTACCATGCGGGGGGCTCCAGCTTGGGATACGAGCATGGTGCGAAATCCTTTCTTGGCATTGGCTACGGCGTCCCGGGCTTTCTTGAGTTCCTGGGCTCCCTTGGCGGACTCCTGCTCGATGTTTTTGGCATCCTCTCGAAATTTTTTGATTTCTTCGGGAACCTTGGGAAAGACATAGGCGAGGAAATGTCGGCGGAGTGTTTGCAGGTCTTGCTCGGAACGGTCCTTTTCGGCTTTCTTCGCGCTTTTGATGACATCGGCGGGCAG
>JAURNO010000084.1 GCA_030830145.1 Verrucomicrobiota bacterium | reverse complement strand
TTGAAATGAGTAAAGGATTCGCAATCGGAAAGTAAGATTTTGAAAGGCAGTATGTAGTCTAGGCGGAAGGGGCAGAAGAGGCAAGGTGGGAGAGCGTTTTTCAGGCATTGCATTTGAAGAGGACGACATCCCCATCGGCAAAAACATACTCCTTGCCTTCCAGGCGAAGTTTGCCCCCATCGCGTGCCTTTTGCATCGATCCGGCCTCAATAAGATGATCATAAGATACGACTTCTGCCTTGATGAAGGACTTTTCGAAATCAGTATGAATAACCCCGGCGCACTGAGGAGCGGTCATTCCATGGCGGAAAGTCCAAGCTCTTGCCTCTTTCTCTCCTGCAGTCAGGAAACTGGCCAAACCGAGTAGATCGTAGGTGGCATTGATCAACGAGGTGACTCCAGAATCCTGAACGCCCATGGCCTCGAGGTATTCCTTGGCATCTTCCTCGGATAGTTCGGAAAGCTCTTCCTCCATCTTTGCCGAAATTACACAACAATTTGCGTCCTGCTGACTGTCCGCCCATTCTTGGAAGGGCTTTAGAAAAGGGTTGGATCCGGAGTCTGCAATTTCTTCTTCCTTGAGGTTGCAGGCATAAAGCATTGGTTTTCCGCTCAGGAGAAAGAATGCTTTCAATCGTTCTTTTTCGTCCTCGTCCATATCAAGTAGATTGGCTGGGGTGCCTTGGTCCAAGTGTGGGACCAAGCGTTCAAGAAGGGAAACGTTGGCGGCGGCGTCCTTGTCGTTGCCTCGGGCTTTCTTGAGGTTTTTTTGGAGCTGACTTGCAACTGATTCGGAATCTGCGAGAACAAGCTCCGTCATGATGACCTCGGCATCTCCGACCGGATCGACCCGCCCCATGTTGTGAATGACGTCTTCGTCTTCGAAACAGCGTACGACGTGGACGATTGCATCGACCTCCCGGACATTGGCCAGAAACTTGTTGCCCAAGCCTTCTCCCTTGCTCGCTCCTTCGACCAGTCCCGCGATGTCTACCATCTCCACTGCTGCGGGAATGATCGTGGATGTCCCGACTAGTTCAGCCAAAGGCCCCAATCGAGAATCCGGGACCTGCACGACTCCCACGTTCGGGTCGATCGTACAGAAGGGATAATTCGCCGCTTCTGCCTTGCGCGACTTGGTGAGGGCATTGAACAAGGTGCTTTTGCCTACGTTTGGAAGGCCTACTATTCCTGCTTGTAGCATGATGTATTGGTTTGGACTGAAAAGGAGTGAAAATGAATCAAGAAGACGAAATGGTCAAGGATCCTCGCCTTCACCGTCGATCATTTCTCGTTGACGGAATACCCTTCTTCTTTAACCTGTGTTACCTTTGTGGCGATAGTAGCTCAGTTGGTTAGAGCACCGGCTTGTGGTGCCGGGGGTCGCCGGTTCGAATCCGGTCTATCGCCCCATATCTTTATTTGTACTCTCTTCTTTTTGATGATTTTGCCCTTTGCTGCGGGAGGGCAAGAAGGGACTGTCACCGAAACCCTGAATCTTTCTTACGGAGATAATGACAGGCAAGTCTTGGACGTCGTCAGTTCGGAAAACTGCCGGTCCGCACCAGTTGTTCTTTTCTTTCACGGGGGAAGTTGGCGCTGGGGGCAAAAGGACTATCATCGCGAAATAGGCAAGCAGTTTGCCAAGAAAGGCATAGTTTTTTGCACTGCCAATTACCGCTTATATCCCGAGGTGCGTTTTCCCTCCTTTGCCCAAGACGTCGCCCTTGCCGCCTCTTGGGTAAGGAAGAATATTCGCAGTCATGGCGGGGATGGCAAAAATCTCTTCCTCATGGGCCACTCTGCGGGTGCTCATAGCGCCTGTCTGGTCGGACTGGATCCGGTTTATTTGCGAGCTCACGGGGGCGGCCCGAAATGGTTGAGGGGGGTGATTTCAATGTCCGCCCCCTACGAATTCGACCCCAGCAAGGAGTTTCTTTACCGGGATCTTTTTCCATCCAACCTTGATCGAAATTCCACCATGCCCATGTTTCAAGCCGGACGGAACGAAGCCCCTCCTTTTTTACTCATGCATGGAAGGTTTGATCCTCTCATCAAATACGAATTGTGTGAGAAGTTTTCTGAATCGCTGAAGCAGACTGGAGGAGTCGTCGAAAGAAAAATCTATGCTTCGCACGGTCATTTTTCTTTAGTTCGAAGAACCAGTTCCTGGCATGTTTGGCCAAAACCTTTGCTTGGCGACGTACTTGGATTCATCGAACGCTTTGGCATTCCCAAACGACCCGAATCATCCGAATGACGGTAGTTCAAAAACCCCCAACGAGCATATCCGTACCTCACCTGTTTGCACCGTTGGGCAAGGATTTTAAGGTTTGATCTCCGTGATTGCCTGTAAGGCTCCTCTGATGATTTCGAGGTGTCCTTTTTCGGGGTGGACAAGCGTTCCCCTGAATGCGCGTTGGATCTGTTCGGGGTTTTCTTCGTTTGTTTGTGAAAATGCCTGCTCGATGATTGCCTGGTCCGATGCCGACATGGATGACCTGATACAGAGAACTTCGGTTGGTACTGTTCCTAGTTCCTGAAAAATTCGTACTTGGGACTTCAGCTTCTCGCTCAATTTTTCGAACTCATGGTATCCTGCGGCGGTGGCTTCCACTTCGCCATTGAGGAGTTTTTCAATAATCGTCTCGAATTCGTCTCCATACAGGACTTGAGAGAAAAAATCGGTCAAGGCACGGTTTGAACCAATGAGGTCTCTGCTTTTCAAATCCCCGATTGGAATCAGGCAACCGGGATCACTTTTCCGCTTGGCAAAGGCGATTGCTTTGCCTTTTGCCTCGGATATATCCGCGTAATTTTTGTCTTTTCTACATATCCAAATGCTCTTGTCGGGATTGTCCCCCGAAAGGCGTACGAGGAAAGCGGATGCAACTTTTTGATCTAT
>JAURNO010000083.1 GCA_030830145.1 Verrucomicrobiota bacterium | reverse complement strand
TTGAAAAACCTTCTCTTTGTTTTCTCCCTCATCCCTCTTGTTTTTGCTTTTGGGGCTTACGAGCCGAGTGAGGGCGACCTTTATTTTCAGTCTTTGCCCCGAAACGCGGTGGTCAATGCAATCGAGGGGGCTTCGGAGTCTCCCTATTCGCATTGCGGAATTCTCGTTCGAAAGGGTGAGGGATGGTTCGTGCTCGAAGCGATCGGGCCGGTGAGGGAAACCCCCTTGGCGAAATGGATCAATCAAGCCCGGGACAGGCATTACGACGTGTTCCGCCTCGAGGCGGAGCATGCGGGCCATATTCCTAACTTTATTAGGGCGGCGAGGAAGTACATGGGAAGACCCTACGACATCCGTTACCGGATGGATGATGAAAAGATTTATTGCTCGGAACTGATTTTCAAGGGCTATCGGGACGCAACGGGCGAGCAATTGGGGAAACTAGTCAAGTTCGGCGATTTGAAGTGGGTCCGGCACACCCCCGTCATTCTTGCCATCGAAGGAAGCATACCGATAAACCGCATCATGATCACCCCGAGGCACTTGTCCGAAGCCAGGCAGTTGGAAAAGGTGTTCTCTTCCAAGGAAAAGATCCGCAAAAAGCGCTAGGATTGGGAATGGATTTTCCGAATCTCCCTTGCGATCAGGGACAGGCCTTTTTCCACCACCTCGTCGTCTTGAGCGTAGGTTACCCGGATGCATTCGTTCTTGTGAGGCCAGTTCTCCTCGAGTCCGGGGAAGAAGTAGTGTCCTGACACCACGAGCACGCCCTTTTTCTTGAGGCGCTCGTAAAGTTCCCTCGTGCTTATGGGCAAGCCTTCGAACCAAAGCCAGAGAAAAAGGGCACCCTCGGGTTTGTGGATGGCAAAAGGCAGTCCTGCCAATTCCCGTTGCAACTGAGCGACGGCTCGTTTTGCCTTGGCCTCGTAAAAGGGGCGCACGACCTCCCGGCTGATACGAGTAATCTCTCCGCTCTTGACCATATCGAGAGCGAGGGCCGGCCCCATGCCCCCGGGTGCGAGGCTGAATACGGAGGTCATCTTGGAAACGATCCGTATGGTCTCCTCGCGTGCGATCACGATGCCCGTGCGCAAGCCGGGCAGGCCGAGTTTGGACAGGCTCATGCAAACGATCACATCCTCGTCCCAGACTGGTTGGACGTCCTCGTAGATGATGTTGGGGAAAGGCGTGCCGTAGGCGTTGTCGATGATGAGGGGGACGCCTTGTCGCTTGGCCAACTCGCGCAACCTCTCGACTTCTTCGTCGGTGACCACGTTGCCAGTGGGGTTGGTCGGGCGGGAGAAGCAGACGGCCCCCGTTTGCTGATTGATTTTCAAGCTGTCGAAGTCGACTTGGTACTTGAACAAGTTGTTCTCCAAACGCGTGATTTCGGGCCGGTTAGCCTGAAAGAAGTCCTTTTCCAGTCCGACCTCCGAATAGCCGATGTACTCGGGGGCGAGCGGGAGAAGGATTTGCTTGCGCCGGGTTTCTCCGAACCGGC
Organism: Verrucomicrobiota bacterium; assembly: GCA_030830145.1. Classification (GTDB taxonomy): domain Bacteria; phylum Verrucomicrobiota; class Verrucomicrobiia; order Opitutales; family Seribacteraceae; genus Seribacter. The sequence goes on along the minus strand of JAURNO010000083.1, from coordinate 1,950 downwards.
CGGCAAAGAGGTTGAACAGATAAAAGAAACTGTTCTGGCTTCCGTTGGTCAGGGCGAAGTTCTCGGGTCCGACCTTCCATCCGAATTCCGAACGGAAAAGTTCGACCAGAGACTCGATGAAGAGCTTGGCTCCTTGCGGAGTATCGTAGTTTCCGATCACCCGCTCGAATTCTCCCGGTTGGGCGAGAATGTCTTCCATGCGCTTGCGGAACCGGGCTTGGACGGGAGGGACATGGCTGGGGTTTCCGCCACCGAGCATGAGGGGAGCCGGATCAGCGACCAAGGCATTGCCCAGGTCGTCCATCAATTCACCGATGCCGATCTTGCCGGCGAAGCGTTTTCCAAAATCAGAGTGTTCCATGGTCATCGTCACTCAGGTTGACGTCCAGGAAACGTAGACGATCCACTTGCTGTTTTCTTTTCCCAAGGTGCATTCGACGAATTGGCCTATGGGCAGATCCATCTTGCGATCCACCCGATCTTTCAATTCGTTCAGTTTCCACCAAGGCTTGTCTCTTCCAATTTGCAGTGATGCTTTGGTCTTGTCTCCCTTTTCAAAGATTTCGTTTTTTAGAAAATCCAACCTTTCGTCTTCGGTGATCGAAGCCTTGAGGGCAAGTGCAGGATCGATTCCCGAGCCAAGAAAGTAATATCCGAGCCCAACCGTGCCCTCGGGGAAATCAATTCCGGTCCTGCGCGTAACCTCAGCCAGTTCCTTGTCCGTGACCTCCGCTCCGCTCAGTTCGAGGTCGTTCCCGAATTCGAGACAGGAACCTAGGCTAAGGCAGAGGATCGGGATAATGGCTTGAAATTTCATTCGAAGGGCGATCGTTCCGGCGACCCTGATGTGCCTCCGTATGCGAAGGATGCTTTCCATTGCTTGAGGCCCGCGACCTCGGTCAGGTTGTAACTGACGTTTCCAAGGGCATCCCGAGTGATTTCAAAGGTTGCGGGGACCTCTTCTTTTCCTGTTTGCTTCAAGTGATCGGCCAACTGATTAGAATATTCGCCAATGAAGTTTCCCGGGAAATCGACGAAAGAAAGCTCTACGAGAGAGTTTTGCTGATTCTTGTCCTCTGTTTTGATTTGCCAAGTCATCTGAAATTCTTGCGTTTTTGTCTGCTCGAGCATCGAGCAGGCAGTTCCGCTGATAAGAAGCAAAATGAAAAAAGGTCGGATCATTGGAGCGGAGATGAAAATGCAGGGGGGGCATCAATCTTGGTTCGGGGCAGTTTTTCCTCCGTGGTTACGGAGGGTTTCTGCAGTCTCGTTTCGTTCGTTCGCCAAGGCTTCGTCCAATGGGGTTTGGCCTTTGGCGTTCGGTTCATTCACCTTCGCTCCGTAGGCAAGGAGTAGTTCGCAAACTTCCGAGGCATGCTTTTGCGAAAAACTCCGAGACACAGCATGTAGAGCCGTTTCTCCCGCTTTGGCACGATGGGGCTCGTTGTCTTCGATCATGCTTCCCGATTTGAGCTTCACATTTGGGTCCGCACCTTTGGCGATCAGGAGCTTCGTCAAGCTCAAGTAGACATCGTAGCTCTTTGAGGCACCTTGTGCGGCATTGCGGGCCGCTGCATACAAGGGAGTCTCTCCCGTGCGCTGTGTCTTCGCATTTACATCCGCTCGTGCATCGATGAGCAAACCAGCAACTGTGGCATTACTGGCCATGTGTAAAGGAGTATGGTGAGTATCATCGATTGCATTAACATTGGCTCCCCGTTCGATTAGAAGTTTTATCAATCCCAGATGACTTTCTTTCCAGTCACTATTTACAGCGTGATGGAGAGGCGTCATTCCGGGCTCGTCCTGCAGGTTCACATTGCCACCCGCATCAAGAAAATCTTTAATTTCACTAATATTTCCACTGTTAACATGTCCGAGTAATTCTGCTTCCTTCCGACCAAGATAAACTGAATCTTCGTGATAGTCGCATCCAACTAAAAGGGTTAC
>JAURNO010000082.1 GCA_030830145.1 Verrucomicrobiota bacterium | reverse complement strand
CGAAAATTGACCGACCTCCATGGTCGTGTTGGCATCGTTGCCGTGGTTCCAGTTCGCATCGTTCGGACCGATTGCATTTCCCCACGAGTAGGCGGTGGTGGTTCCCGCCCGGCAGGCATATTCCCATTGAGCCTCGGTTGGTAGCACATATTTCCAACCTGCGGGTAATCGACCCGCCGTTTGTTCCATATCATTCAAACGGCTTAGAAAGATTTGAATATCGTTCCATGAAACAGCATCAACGGGACGATTGCTTCCCTTATGGTTATTATTGCTTGGGTCAGCATTCAAGCCCTCGCTATTTCCAGTCATGACGGTTTGATACTGGGCCTGCGTCACCTCGTATTTGCCCAAGTAAAACCCGTTGGTCAGGGTGACTTGGTGCTCGGTCTCGTCCGTTCCCCGGTACGATTCGCTGGCCGGGCTGCCCATCGTAAAGGTGCCCGGCGGGCAAAAGATCATCTCCATCCCAATCGACGCCACCGTGTGACTGGTTGGGGTGCCGTCCACCACGAGGCTGGTCGCTTGGGTCGTCACCGAGCCAAAGTCGTTCGTCACCACGAGGGTATAATTGCCCTCGTGCAGGGAACCATTCACGCTCTGGATGACGTAGCGGTCCTGAGTGGCCCCCGCGATGGGTTGGCCGTTCTTGTGCCATTGGTAGGTGAGGAACTTCCCCTCGGCCCGCGAGTTGAGGGTGATGGTCTGCCCGCCGAAGATCAAACCGGGGGCTTGCGGGGCGAGGGTAATCTCGGGCTTCAGGTACTTGAGGATCTGCTCGTTCAACTGGGCGGTGGTGATGGCACCCGGTTTGATCCTCTCCGCCACCTTGGCATACGGAACCGCCGTGATTCGCTGGTCGGGTGCGAGATGCCTCAGCCCCTGGCCGTCGTTGTTGCTGAAGAAAACTTTGACGTAAAGCTCGTCGTGGTTAGCGAACAAGGACGCGGGCAGCGGGTTCATCCCCTGACCGCCAAGCAGAACGACAAAGCGCCCATTCGCTACGTTCACGTTGATTGTGTCGTTGGCGGTTGCCCCGTTTCGCCAATGAACCGCCCCGTTCTTGTCCTGGATAGCAAAGGCAAACTTGGCTTGTCCAAAAAAGTTCACCCCATTGATGGCGACCTTCCCGCTGTACGGCACAGGCGGGCTTGCCCAAACGAGGGCAGGCAGAAGGGTGAAGAACAGGAATAACAACGCGATGGGCTTCTTCTTGATTTTTCCTTTATCGGACAATTGCATGGGCAAGTCAAGGGTACGGGGCATTGCGGGGATACGGTTCGGTTACCGAGGGCCAGTGGATCGCCACGGGCATTTCTCAATGCCCTCGCGATGACAGGGTCGGGCCATCGTAGTAGCGCTTGGCGATACGCAAGGCAGGATCAGGAAGCGACTTTGCTCAGCCTTTCGAAAGAGAATTTTTCGATATTTGCCTTCTCGCCTGCATGCTCAACAGTCATGGAAACGAGGTTCCCTTCCTTATCGAGATCCAGGTAAACGTTCTCGGAGACCTCACGCGTTTCAGCAACTTCCTGGTCCGTAAAATGAATCGAGGCCGTATCGGTATCCTCAAAATAATTAATTTTCATGGTTTCTTCCTCCTTTTGTAGTCTCGATCAAAAAAAGCGTTATGCATTGTAACTCCGTCTTCCAATAAGATTACCCGTAGGAACTTAGATTCTTCCTCTACCCAAGTCCACCTTCTAATTCGACCATCCGTTTGAACTTTCTCCTCTTGAGGATCTTGAATTGCGGACTCGATCCATTCATCCCTGATCTTCATTCTGTCAGGCCTTTGCCTCATAAAGTTGAAATACTGAGTGGTTTTCATGCCAGTGCATCAACTTGGCGCACCCTCCTGCAATGAACAAACCAAATTGTCCCAGATTATATGATTGGCTCATTCCCATTTCTCAAGATTGCCCTCTCGCGATGACAAGAGGGAGGGAGAGTGCGATTCGCTTACGTCCGGCGCAAAAGGCAACTATTGCCTTGGAAAACGGAGGGATATCCTGTTCGCTCGTACAATGAAACCCAATACCTCCAGTCGTCGCCGGTTTTGCCGGGAAATCGCCTTGGCAGGGGCTCTCGCTCCTTTGTCCTCCTCTGCAATCGGCCCGATCAAGCGCACGGGTGACCCAAGGCTGAAACTCAGCTTGGCCGCCTATTCCTTCCGCAAGCAACTCACCGCCAAGCACGGAACCCCCGGAGCCATGGACATGATAGACTTCATCGACTGGTGCGCCACCCAAGACCTCGATGGTTTTGAACCCACTTCCTATTTCTTTCCCGAGAAGATCACCCCTGGTTACCTCGCTCAAATGAAGAGGAGGGCCCTCCTGCACGGGCTCGACGTAAGCAGTGGCGCGATACGCAACGTCTTCACCCTCCCCGACGGTCCCGAACTCAAGAAGTGGCATGACCACGTCGACCTTTGGGTCGACTACTACGCGGCCATCGGATGTCCGGTCATCCGGGTCTTCGCAGGCAAGGCCCCCAAGGGGGTTTCCGAGAAGGAGGCCATCGACAACGCGGTGCGCAACCTGAGCCAAGCCTGCAAACGGGCTGGCAAAAAAGGCATCATCCTAGCCCTGGAAAACCATGATTTCCTGATGGATTCACGACGGTTGGAAGCCATCGTGAAACGGGTCGACTCCCCTTGGTTCGCAGTCAACCTGGACTCCGGGAATTTCATCGACAAGGATGGATACGAAGCCTTCGAGCGGACTGCTCCCTATGCCGCCACCGTTCAGCTGAAGGTCGAACTCCGGGATAAGACAGGCAAGAAGGTGCCCGCCGACATGAGTCGCCTGATCGGGATTCTCAAGAAGGCGAAGTACCGTGGCTACGTCGTGCTGGAGTACGAAGCCAAGGAAGACCCTTTCACGGCCATCCCCCGCCACTTGAAGGAACT
>JAURNO010000081.1 GCA_030830145.1 Verrucomicrobiota bacterium | reverse complement strand
TCATTCCTGATCAAAACTCTCATTCCTGAAAACCTCTCCGTCCAAGCTTATGACTTGATCGATTTGGGCAGCAAAGAAGTCTTGTATTCGAGCGATCAAAATTCATCTCTAACCGAAAATAGTTTTTTTGATTCGTTCAAGGCGGAAAAATACCTTTCCAATAAATTCGACAAGGAGGGTACCTGGGTCGAAGGGAATTGGTTCCCGTGGAAATACAAGATTTCTTTCAAAACCAATTCCGATTCAGTTGAAAGCAGTGAATTCCTTCTTAGTGAACGCAAAGGGGCCACTTCCTGGTATGGTGGATCAGAGGATCAAGGCGTAACCTTTAATTTACCCATTGGCGTCATTGACCAACTGAGTCTTTTCGTCGTCCCCGACCCCTTGCCTTCGCCCTAACGGGCCCCAAGGCATTATCTCAGAGTGAAACCAGACAAAAGCTATCTTTCCCTTTACAAGGGAAAAGGCAGAACAAACAAGTTGCTGTTGCTGCTGTTGGTCGCTCAAACCTGCCTTTTGATTCTTTTTCGGATAACGATTCCGGTCCCGCTTGCACTCACCGAAGAACTTTTGGGGAAATACAAAACACAAAACATCTCGTTTGAGGTTGAGCAAACGACCTTTACTTTCCCCGATGAGATCACCGTAAAAAAGTTCGTTCTACTAACGAACGGACACAAAACTGCGGTAGCCAATGACCTGAAAATTCAATATCCATTCCTACAGTTGCCTTGGGGGGAATGGAAGGATTTGAAGGAAGTGAAAGCCAAGAGTTTTTCCCTTCATGCGATGGGTGAGAATCAACCGCGCCTGCAAATGGAAGACCTTGACTTCAAACGATTGGGCAACGGCTTACATTTCATGAACGCATTCATCCGAGCAGATCATTCTTACCTACAAGTGAAGGGTGCTTTGGACATGGAGTACATCAAATCTCTTTTCAAAACACCGCCAAAAAAGAAACAACGATTCGACTTGAGTGAATCATTGGACCTCGCACTAAGTTATACCAAAGAAGCAAGAACTGCGTTAAAAGAAACTGGGAGTCTTCACTTGCAATCTTTCATCAATTGTTCCTTGGACAAAGGAGAAGTTCATCTATCCCAATTAGACGAAGACGGACCTCCACCACCCGTTTCGTTGCGAGGTCTTCGGGCTACCGTGCAAATATTGAAGAAGGACGCCCAAAACCATTTCGCCAGCCTCCAAGCCGATCTAAAGGATTTTTCAATCAAAAGTGGATCATTTTCCACACAATTCAAAAACCTATCCTTTTCCAATCAATCCATTCCATTCCAACACCTCAACACCCTGAAGCGCAATTGGGGTGAATCCAGAGTAAGTATTGGAGAAACCGAGTTCAGTGGGAGGATTGAAGGAACGCTCCCCTCATGCGGCATAGTTTCAAATAGTACGGATGGGGTGGAGGCAGGGATGTTCTTTTCTGAATCGAATCGAACTCAAATTGCATTGGGATATCAATACGACTCAATCCTCTCACTTCACGGCGAAGCCCTCCTTGTCCCCAAATTATTCGACCTTTACTGTCATACTAAAAAAGGAAGATTGCGAGTTATCGACGGCGACGAGAGCACTCTCGCCCTATTCAGAAACAATGACCAAAATCGAAACCTCGGGCCCATGCACTTTCGGTTTACCACCCCAAGGCTTTCCGTCATGGAAACTCCCGACGGAATGTTTTTGCTCAAAGGTATTATTGCTCCCGACTATTCAATATCCGTAGATTCGGCTCAGGCAAAGCTTGGGCAAAGCGAAGTCACGGGAACCTATTTCCAATCCTGGTTTCCACACAACTTCAGGTTTTTACTCAACGGAACATTTTTGCCCACTGATATCAACAACTGGTTTGGTTCTTGGTGGAGATCCATTTGGACTGACTTTGGCTTCGATGGAGAGATTCCTTGGGGAGATTTTTCAATCTCTGGAGAGTGGGGTTCTTCCGGTTCCAACACTACAACATACGGCATGGTAAGGACCCAAAAGCTTTCCTACAACGATTTTGCAATCTCAAAGTCGTCCGCCCTCGTTGAAACCGATTTCAATCAGACTACGGTTCGCACGTCCATCTGGCACCCAACTGGTCAACTGCGCGGAAACTTGAGTTTCCCAAGAGACAGGCTCCCCGGAGGAAAACTTCTCAGTTTTGATTTCAACGGGGATTATCCCTTGAATAAAGGTAGAAAGACCTTCGGACCTGAAGTCGAAAGATACCTCAATGACATCAATGCCACCAACCTACTTTGTGAAGCTTCAGGCTCAATTTTCGAGTCACCCAAAGACACCCCGGGCGAAAACAATCAAACAAATTACAAGATTAAGATATCAACGGATCAGAACGCATCTTTTTGGACGATACCGACGCAGTATCTTCATGGGGGAGAGATCACTTATCGCAACTTGGTAACTTCGGGCAAATTCCGATCGATCGGTCTTGCCAAAGGCATGGCGACTTTGGACTTCATTTCAGAGAAACAGGCAGACAATCAAGCACTCGACTTCACCTTTAATCTAAGGGGAGCAGATCGAACGGCTTTGGTTTCCGCACTTTCCAAAGCTAATCTCTTGAGCCCAGAGACCCAAAAGCACATCACTGAGAACATTCATTCCACGGATGAATCCCCCGGTAAAATCGATCTGCGTATTCAGGCAAAAGGCCCTTTCGGGAAATTTTTACAATTTAACGGAACCGGTCATGTTCGCCTGATCGAAAAAAGCTTGCAAAAAGTAAACCTCTTAGGAGTGATTTCCAAAAAACTTGACGCCATAAAGCTACCCATTCCATCGGGTTCTTTCTCCTTTGAAATGGTGGAAATTCCATTCCGGTTGGAAAATGATCAAGTTCACTCGACCAACATTGTCCTGTCGGGTCCTCTCTCGAGACTTGAGGCAGCAGGGAGGCTTAACCTCGTTTCAGGTGAATTAGACGTTACCGCTCGACTTAAACTGATTGGTAATTTGAAGATACCGATTTTGAAGAACATCATAAACCTAGCCGACCCTTTGGCGAAAATCACGAAAATCAGAATCTCCGGAGATTGGAAAAAACCAAAGACCGAATTCATTTCTTCGTTGGATAAAATCTTGCCGTAGGCATCGCAGACAACTGAATTGGAGAAATCAAGCATTGCATGATCCGTCAAATTGGATTTGATAGGCAAAAACAACATGATTTCATAGGAGGAACGAATTTTGGACTTAAGCGAATTGAAGGGAATAATTTCCTTAATGCAAAAATCTGATCTGACGGAGCTCGAGATTGAGCTTCAAGATCTCAAATTGAGGTTGGCCAGACCAAGCTCGGACGCACCACCGCAGGTGAACTATGCGAGTCCCGCCTTGCCACAACAACCTGCGGCATCACAACCTCAAATGTCAACGCCGGCACCTGTCGCTGACAAGGATGACGGAACCGACAAGTTCACATCCCCGATGGTAGGTACTTTTTATCGAAAACCTTCGCCCGACGATGCGGCTTTTGTCGAGGTCGGAGACATCGTCAAGAAAGGCGACGTCCTGTGTATTGTCGAAGCGATGAAAGTGATGAACGAAATTCAAAGTGACGTCGCAGGTGAAGTCGTTGATATTTTGGTGGAAGACAGCACGAGCGTCGAATACGGACAAACTCTTTTCAAAATCCGAAAAAGCTAGGCTCTCGCGATGATCCGAAAGATCCTTATTGCCAATCGAGGCGAGATCGCTTTACGAATTGTAAGAGCCTGCCGGGAACTCGGAATCCAAACGATGGCAGTTTACTCGGAGGCCGACGAACAATCTCTTCATGTGCAATTGGCCGACGAAGCGATCTGTATAGGACCAGCTTCCGGGGCAGAAAGTTATCTGCGAGCGGACCGAATCCTCAGTGCCGCAGAAATCGGTGACGTAGATGCGATTCATCCTGGATACGGTTTTTTATCAGAGAACTCTGAATTTGCCGAGCAGTGCGAATCTTGTAACATTATTTTTATCGGCCCTCGCTCCGAAACCATCATGAAGATGGGAGACAAGGCAAAAGCAAGGGAGACCGTTGCCAAAGCCGGGGTTCCGATCATCCCCGGTAGCGACGGGCCACTTGAGAACGAACATGCCGCAACGAAAGTTGCTCAGAAAATTGGTTTTCCAGTAATCATCAAGGCAGTGGCCGGAGGAGGGGGAAGAGGGATGCGGATTGCCCATAATGCCGTCACCTTTGCGAAGGAATTTCAATCCGCTCGCCTCGAGGCCGTAAAAGCTTTCGGGAACGGCGAGCTTTACGTCGAAAAATATTTGGAAAGCCCTCGTCACATTGAGTTTCAAGTATTGGCCGACATGCACGGTAACATGGTACACCTTGGGGAACGAGACTGCTCAGTTCAGAGAAGACACCAGAAAGTGATCGAAGAGTCCCCCTCCCCCTTTCTCGACAAAAACTTGAGAAACAGAATGGGTAAAGCAGCCCTCAAAGCCACTCAGGCCGCCGACTACGTTAATGCCGGAACGATTGAATTTCTCGTAGATGCCAAAGGTAACTTCTACTTCATCGAAATGAACACTCGTATTCAGGTGGAACATGCCGTCACTGAGGAGGCTACGGGGATTGACCTGATCAAAGAACAAATTCAAATTGCAAGTGGCAACCGACTTGGCTTCACCCAAAAGGACATTTCCCTGACCAAGCATGCCATAGAATGCAGAATATGCGCTGAAAACCCATCCAAAGGCTTCATTCCTTCACCTGGGGAAATAGAGCTCTATTCTGCCCCCGGCGGACATGGAGTGCGTGTTGATTCTCATGCCTACGGAGGTTACACGGTGTCTCCGTACTACGACAGCATGATCAGTAAAGTCATCACCTTCGGAAGAACCCGCAAGATTGCTTTGGACCGTATGTATCGGGCACTAAGCGAGTATTTAATTCGAGGTATAGATACCAACGTTGATTTCCTCAAAGCGGTGCTCATGGATCCAGCTTTCAGGCAAGGCGAAGCCACTACCTCTTACATTGAAGAATTTCTTGCCCGCATGCCCAAAGATTTCCTCGATAAACAAAGCAAGGATTAACGTAATGACCAGAAAGAAAAAAGAAGCCGAAGAACAAGTAGTCGAATCAGTACCTACGATTTCCGAAGAAACTAGCGGATTGGGCACAATCCGTATCAATCACAGCGTAATTGCAGGCATCGTTCGATTGGCCACTCAATCGGTCGAAGGAGTTGTAAACGTCGGAGGAGGCGGTGTCGTTGAAGGACTCACGGATTTCTTCTCCAAAAAAGAGTCTGAAAGAGGCGTAAAAGTCTCTGAGGTCGAGGGTGGCGGATACGATATCGAAGTTAGGGTAGTCCTGCAATTTGGCGTGGACTTGGCCAAAACGGGCCTGTCCATCCAAGAATCCATTCGAGATCAGATATTCGCAATGACCGGTGATCATGCAAAAAATATAGACGTCGTTATAGATGATATAAAAATGGACTTAGTTACAAAAGACGACGAAGATTGGGCAAGTGAGTCCACGAGCTAGCCATTCTTGAGTACGGTATGTCATTTTCCAATATCAAGGACATATACTACATGACCTTTGAGGAGGCGATCGAAGAACCGCTTTATCTGTATGCCTTCGGCCTTCTCGTTCTTTTAGTCGCTTCAATGTTCGTTATCAGAAGCTTCAAACGAGAACTCATTCCAGTTTTCTCCGACGAAGAGGGACTCGTTCAAATTACGCCCCATGCTTTGCACGAATTAGTAAGAAAAACTTGCGAAGCTTTTCCGGAAGTCAACTCTCCTTCGACCCGTATAAGAAAAGATGCAAAAGAACTTCGTTTGGACATTCACATCAAGGTCAAGCCCGACTGCAACGTCAAGGATACCAGAACGCAACTAAGGGAAAGACTGGAAGAGGTGATGATAGCAAACTTGAATTTTTCCAATTTCGGGGGTGTCGACATTGTAATCAAGGGATTCCAGGAAGACGCCTGATCTGCAGATCAAGGTTTGCTTCGCAACTTTCTAAGAACGGGGAGCTCTCTGCTTAAACTGACTCGACTTCCTCTTACCTCGGCCCACAACTCGGAAGGAGTTATCTTGGCAAGTGCGGAACGATCGATCCACGCACTCCCTATGGGCCCTTCAACCAATGGGGAATATCCTCCGGACAAAACCCTGCCTGCCTCTCGCTCGAGCACAAAAACCCTGTCGTCTTGCCTGGGAATACGTCGGTCTTGTACTTCGTAAAAGATTACTTTGCCGGTTCCTCCCGATTCTTTTTCCAAAACAAGAGCATCCTTTCCCAGGAAACTTTTCTTGTTCCACTTGATCGCCCAACCAAGACCAGCCTGCAAAGGAGTAATTTCCTCACTCAACTCATGCCCGTAAAGAGGAAAGCCAGCCTCCAACCTCAGACTGTCCCGAGCGGCCAACCCCACCCATCTCGCCAACCCAGACGATAGATCATCATCAAACGCTTGGGCCCAATCCGAAGTCTTTTCCACCGGACAATAGATTTCGAAGCCATCCTCTCCCGTATAGCCGGTCCTCGCGACAAGGCAGTAATCACCGAACAAATCGACTTCACGAAACCCCATCTTGGGAAGGTCGCCGAAGTCAATTCCCGTTGCATTATAAAGTGCTGTAACACTGGATGGACCTTGAATGGCGAGTTGACCAAACTGATTCGAACGGTTCGATACTTCGCAGTCAAAATCACCTTGGTATTTTTTGAAATGCTCAAAGTCCCTCTGCGTGTTCGATGCGTTTACGCATAAAAGGAAACTGGTATGGTCTTTTTTATACGCAATGAGATCGTCTATCGTTCCACCATCCTCCGAGCAGATTGGTGAGTAAATACCCTTACCCTCATCAAGAGAAGCCACCTGATTGGTAAGCACAAGGTCAAGAAAGGATTCGGCGTCAGGGCCCCGAACCTCTATTTCCCCCATGTGACTTACGTCAAAAAGACCGACTTTTTGCCTCGTATGCATGTGCTCATCTATAATTCGTCCGTAGGAAACGGGCATTTCCCAACCAGCGAAAGGAACGAGCTTCGCTGAATGTTCGAGATGAAAGTCGTGTAAGCGCAACTTTAGCAAATTGTTCATTATTTTCTTTATCCTTGTCTTGCTTATTTTGCTTTCATTCTCTTTAGATTATCGAGATGGTCTCAATGATTCGAAAAAAATCAATCAAAAGCGTATTCCCCATTACGAATTCCTGTACCAATCACCCAATCGGGCAAAGAAACCATCACCTGAAACATAAAGCGTGAATTCCTGGTATTCTGATCCTGAGTTAATCGTAGCAATATCTTTGACCATTGGTATTTCCGCTCTTTGCTCGACCCTTGAGGCGATGATCTTGAGCGTGAGTTCCGCAGAATTGGAAAGCTTCAAAAAGGCTTCACCCAAACGGGGGTTGCTGATGGAAAAGTTTCACAACGAAATCGAGGAAACTACTTCTGCGATCCTAAGCCTCAACACAATTGCCAACACTTTGGGCGCCACCTTGGTTGGCGGTCTCGCAAAAAAACACCTCGGGGACGGGCAAACGGACATGCTTTGGTTTGCCTGCGGCATGACCCTGGGAATTCTTTTCTTTGCGGAGATTCTGCCCAAGAATATGACCGTTCGTTACCGAGCCGACATGTTGGGAAAACTGGTGATTCCTCTTTTTGTAGTCCGAAGGCTTATGTTCCCCTTCTCCAAAATTTGCAAGGTAACCGTAAAGGCAATGGTTCCCGAGAAGAAAAAGTCCGAAGACAGCGATGAAGAAGAAATCATACTTTTGGCTAAAAAGGGGGCTCAAAAAGGAACTCTTACCGATGAAGAAAGCAAGTTGGTCGCGAATGCTTTACGCCTGAACAACCTCCAGGTGCACGAAATCATGACGCCTCGGACCGTTGTACTTGCGCTTGACCAAGCTCTTACGGTTGAAAAGGTCTTTCGCATGCACCCGAACGTACCTTTCGCGCGCATCCCTTTATACCGGGAGAACATTGATCACATATGCGGAATCGTCAGGAGAAGAGACCTCCACGGCGCCATGGTCGAGGAAATGCCGGACAAATCCTTGAAGGAGCTTTCCCAAGAGGCAATATTCGTACCTGAAAACGCCTCGGTCGACAAAGCGTTGAGACTCTTGCTTGCCGAGCACTGCCAACTTTCCGTCGTCGTCGACGAATTCGGATCAGTCGCAGGGGTTTTGGCAATGGAAGATATTATCGAAAGCATTATCGGCCAAGAAATCTTCGAACCCGACGACATGGCTGTAGACATGAGGGAATTTGCCAAACGCAAGCACAGGGCTCACATAAACCAAAAAACACAAACATCCGAGTGAATATTACCTCATCAAATTATTGGGTTCACGATTTGGATCCTTTTCTTTGGAAGTTCCCCGATTCCTTTTCCCATTTGGGCCCTGGAGGAATTCGTTGGTATGGGATCGCCTATCTTGCCGGATTCATTTGCGCCTTTTTTCTTCTCAAGCGATACCACCGGAGAAAACGAAGCCCGTACGACAGCGAACAAATCATGAATCTCATGACTTTCATGGTTCTCGGAGTATTGCTCGGAGGAAGAGTTGGCTATGCGCTGCTTTACCGATGGGGAGAATTCATCGAGGATCCGTTGATTTTGTTGCGAGTATGGGAAGGCGGGATGGCTAGTCACGGAGGCTTCATCGGCGTATGTATCGCTGTGTTTTGGTATGCCCGCCATTCCAAGCAGTCCCCTTTTCCCATCGGAGACATCATCGTCAGCGTAGTCCCTCCAGGCCTCTTTTTCGGAAGAATTGCCAATTTTATCAATGGTGAGCTTTGGGGGCGACCCACTGAAGTCTCCTGGGGGGTATTATTCCCCAAAGCGCCTGGTTTTATCGAAGGAATGGCCAGACACCCCTCCCAACTTTACGCAGCAACACTCGAGGGACTGTGTACTTTTGTGTTTGTACAATGGCGCTTTTGGAAATCCGACGTCACCCAAAGGGCTCCTGGAAGATTGGCGGGAGAATTCCTCATTGCTTATGCCATTGCCAGAATAATCAATGAATTCTTTCGGCAGCCTGACGCATCTTTGATTATGGGAATGTCCCGAGGGCAATTCTACTCCCTTTTCTTGGTTTTGGCCGGGGCCATTCTTGTTCGAATAGCAGAAGCAAGGGCTAAAAAACTACGATCCTGAACGATGCAAGGAAGTCATGACAAGCTCCATGGAATCATATTATTTTTCGAGTGTGAATTAATTATCTTTGACAGGACTGACCAAACAAAGAGAGAACAACCCAAGGACAGCATAATTAAATGATAGGCAATTTTTTCGGGTTTCTCTCAAATGACATCGGCATAGACTTAGGTACGGCAAACACCTTGGTCTTCGTCAGGGATCGCGGCATCGTGCTCCGCGAGCCAAGCGTGGTTGCCCGATACAAAAGCAGTAAGAAAGTTTGTGCCGTCGGCTCCGACGCAAAAAGGATGCTTGGTCGAACCCCCGGAACGATTGAAGCCCTCAGGCCCATGAAGGACGGGGTTATCGCGGATTTTGAAATTTCCGAAGCCATGCTCAGGTATTTCATTGAAAAGGTGGACAAAAGAAAACTCGTCCCCCCCCGCGTAGTGATTGCCGTACCATCGGGAATCACCGCCGTGGAGAAAAGAGCCGTCAAGGATTCTGCCATCAGGGCCGGAGCCAGAGAAGTTCTGTTGCTTGGTGAACCCATGGCCGCCTCCATTGGCGCAGGCCTACCCATCGATGAGGAATACGCGAACATGATCGTCGATATTGGCGGTGGGACCACGGAGGTTGCCATTATCTCCATATCCGGAGTTTCCTACCAAAGAAGCATACGGGTTGGAGGAGACGAATTGGACGAAGCGATTATCGCTTATATGAAGAGAGCTTACGGGTTGCTTATCGGCGAAAGAACAGCCGAGGAGATCAAGTTTTCCGTAGGATCCGCCGGCCCCATTGAAACAGGGGAACTCAGCATGGACGTAAGGGGCCGGGAAGCCACCCATGGTTTGCCCAACACGGTGCATATTACTTCCCAAGAAATTAGGGAAGAAGCTCTCAAGGAAGTCGTGTCTCAAATCGTAGACTTGGTCAAAAGCGCATTGGATCGGTGCCAACCGGAGCACTCCGCGGACCTGATCGACCGAGGCATCGTTCTTGCCGGCGGAGGAGCTTTGATCAGAGGATTGGATCAGGTCATAAGCGAGGCAACGCGATTACCCGTCATTCAAGCCGAAGACCCGTTGTGTTGCGTGGCCAATGGAACGGGGAAGTTCCTCAACCTTCTCGGGAATTTAAGTCGCGAACAGGTTGATCGTCTCGTTACCCAATAGATTTTGATTTGGTCAAGAAGACAGACAGACGCAAGTCTCAGCCCTTCCTCTTTCTTGGTCTTTTTCT
>JAURNO010000080.1 GCA_030830145.1 Verrucomicrobiota bacterium | reverse complement strand
TCGTAGGTGCGTCCCAATCGATCATATCCATCGACCCATGCAAGAAAAGGCGTCGGGCCGTTTCCGACTACGATCGGCGCGTAACCTGGTCCATAGAGAACTGTTTGACCGTATCCGATTCCTCCGGCGTTGAGAATTTTGAGATACATTTGCAAATGGCCGGGGTATTCTTTGCCCACATAAAGATAATTTTCCTTCGTGCCTTCGACCCATTTCAAAACATAAGCCTGATCTTCTGCACTGAAAGTCGACAGCTTCGAGTTGAAGGGACGCCCATCTGCCCGTCTGATACTTACGACTTCGGTCTTTTCATCAAAACCTACGAGAGTCGCCTCAATCTTCCGGACGCCATCCGAACTCGTGAAGGTTCTCGACCAGACAGAAAGTCCAGAGGAGAGCACGGCGAGCACGACCATCAAAATCTTCATAATCAACACCCTAAGGGCGCGTCCTCCCTGCCGTCAAATACCAAGAAGGTATTTTTTGTCTTGTCGGGATGGCAAGACAAGCATCCAATGCGATCAAAATTCAACCTTCAACTCAGTCTGGATCCCTATGAAACTCTCCTCCTCACTCGCCTTTTCAATGCTTTCGCTCTGCCTGTCTTTGACGGCCAAGGATTTGCCTTTTGGCGCAAAGCCCAATGTGATTCTAATGATCACTGACGACCAGGGCTATGGCCCGATAGGCAAGCACGGCAATCCATGGATCAAGACCCCTAACCTTGATAAATTGCACGGCCAAAGCACCCGCTTCGAAAGGTTTTTGGTCAGCCCTACCTGCTCTCCTACGCGGGCCGCACTGATGTCGGGCCGTCACCCGATGAAGAATGGAATTACCCACACGATTCTGGAGCGCGAACGGATGGCTCTGAGCACGGTCACCCTTCCACAGGTATTGGCAAAGGCTGGCTATGTTTCGGGAATTTTCGGGAAATGGCACTTGGGAGACGAGGAACCCTACCAACCCCATAAGCGTGGTTTTGACGAAGCCTTCATTCACGGAGCGGGTGGTATTGGGCAATCATTCAAGTGCTCGTGCGCCGATGCACCGGGAAACAAATATTTCAATCCGACCATTCGGCACAACGGTTCATTCGTAAAAACCGAAGGCTATTGCACGGATTTGTTTTTCACAGCCGGAATGGGATGGATCAAAAAAGTGAAGGATGAAGGAAAGCCCTTCTTTGCTTATATCACCACCAATGCACCGCATGGTCCTTTCATCGCTCCGCCTGAAAATGCCAAGCGGTTCACAGACCTTGGTTTCTCCGAAAGGGATGCCGGCTTTT
This sequence comes from Verrucomicrobiota bacterium, assembly GCA_030830145.1. Taxonomy (GTDB): domain Bacteria; phylum Verrucomicrobiota; class Verrucomicrobiia; order Opitutales; family Seribacteraceae; genus Seribacter. The sequence continues at coordinate 2,417 of JAURNO010000080.1, read as the reverse complement.
ATGGAATGATCGAGAACATCGACGAAAACATGGGAAGGCTTATGAACAAGCTCGATGAATGGGAGTTGAGCAAAGACACGATTCTTATCTTTATGTCCGACAACGGTTCGGTTGGAGGAATGGTAAGGGAAGGAGCTAAGCTCGGAACTGCCAAGGACGGCAAGCCCATGCTAGGCTTCAACGCTGGAATGAAGGGTGCCAAGGCCTCGTCAGACGAAGGTGGAGTTCGTGTTCCATTCTTCGTTCGCTGGCCTGGTAAATTCGGAGCGGGGAAGGCTGTGCAAAGGATTTGCGCCCACATCGACCTTCTCCCCACTTTGGCCGATATCGCTGGAATCGAAAAACTTCCCGAGGAGCAGGTGGAAGGGCGTAGCCTCGTTTCTTTGCTCAGAAACCCGAAGGCCAAGTGGAAAGACCGCTACCTTTTTACGCAAGGTGCTCGCTGGAAGACGGGATCCGAGCCAACGGATCATATGTGGAAGCGTTTTGCGGTCCGCAACGAGCGTTTTCGTCTTGTGGAGAACAGTCTTTACGACATGGAGAAGGATCCTTCCCAAAAGACTGACATTGCGTCCGAGCATCCCGAAGTGGTCAAGTCCATGCGGGCTGCTTATGAAAAGTTTTGGAAGGAAACCCGTCCCTTGATGGTCAATGAAAAGGCTCCGATGTCCCCTACCCGCCCCTATCACGTTCTTCATGTCAAGCAGCTGAAAGAAGGCGGGATTCCAGCCTGGAAGGCACCGAAGCTCTAAATTTAAATAAATTTTATTTTAGGATTGGGTTTTCCGTGAGTCCTTCCTTCCCCAGTCTTGATCTTAAGCAGGTTGAGTTCCGTGTACTCCCTATGCGGACGCGTTTCCCTTTCAAATATGGAATCGCCAGCCTGACCGCCCTGCCCCACCTCGTCCTCAAAGTCGAAGCCGAGATCGACGGTGCCCGTGCGGAAGGAATCGCATCCGAGGGGCTGCCCCCAAAATGGTTCACTAAGAATCCCGACACTACCTTCGAAGAGGATTTGCCTGCCATGCTTGAGGTAATTGGGCATGCAACAAGCCTCGCCCTTTCGGCTAAGCCTTCCTCGTTTTTCGAACTTTGGGCCACCGTCCATGAAGAGCAATCGTCCTGGGCATCTCAGTCTGGTTACCCTCCCCTGCTCGCCAACTTAGGGGTTAGTCTTACCGAGAGGGCTTTGCTCGATGCACTTTGCCGTCACCTCGGTTCAACTATCCACACAGTTGTCCGAGAAAACCAAATCGGTCTCCAGCTGGGAGGAATTCGACCCGAATTATCCGGAACCCAACCCTCCGCTTTTCTGCCCAATCGTCCGCTATCTTCAGTTTGCGCACGCCATACTGTAGGTTTGGGTGATCCCTTGAGCCCAACAGACATTACCGACGAAAATCGAGCCGAAGATGATCTTCCCCTTGATCTCGAGAGCTGCATCCGGACCTATGGACTGACACATTTTAAGATCAAGGTTTGCGGGAATCTAGAGGTTGACCTACCCCGGCTTGAAGTCCTAGCCGAGTTACTCGGTTCAAGAGCTCTCTTCACCCTTGATGGAAACGAACAGTACGCGAACATTGGAGCCTTTCGTGAACACTGGGAGGCCTGGCACGAAAATTCAAAGGTCAGAGGTCTACTCGATTCCGGTCTGATCTTAGTTGAGCAACCGGCTCATCGGGATGAGACCTTTTCTAGCTCAGTCGCTACCGAGTTTACCAATTGGCCCGGCCGTCCCCCTTTTATTATCGACGAAGCAGACGGGGCCATCGGCTCGCTTCCCCGAGCCCTTTCCTTGGGGTATGACGGGGTCAGTCACAAAAACTGCAAGGGTATCGTCAGGGGGCTAGCCAATGCGGCGACCCTTACCGAAGATAGTAAGAAGCGGGATCGCCCCCTCCATTTTTCTGGAGAGGACCTCGCAAATGTTGGCCCCATTGCTCTTTTTCAAGATTTGGCCATGATGGGAACTTTGGGTATCGAGCATGTCGAACGAAACGGACATCATTACTTCAAGGGCTTGTCGGCTTGGCCCGAACCAGTCCGTCGATCTATGTTGGAAAACCATCCTGATCTCTATGGACTTCATTCAGAGGGCTACCCTGCTCTGCGTATTCAGAATGGCAAGCTGGACTTGAAATCCTTGAATCAGGCACCTTTCGGACCAACCAAGCTACTCGATGTCTCTTCACTTGAGCAAGTTGACTTGACCGATTCGGAAGCCTTTATCCGAGTGGGACTGCCCTTGAGTTGACCTTGCCCTCTTCTTCGCCCTTTCCTTCAAAGTACACAGTTGACAAACTTTTGGCATTGGGGAGCAATGTAAGTTGTTCTAGATAACCCCCCCTTTTACTATCCCTATTCAAACAATGAAAAAACTTTGCTTCATTCTGTTCTTATGCCTCGTTAGCGTT
>JAURNO010000079.1 GCA_030830145.1 Verrucomicrobiota bacterium | reverse complement strand
TTGTTTTTGGGTTTCATGGTAGGCAGGAGCGATCTCCGGTCCTTCGATGCATGAGCCTCCTGGATGGCGAGGTCAAGTGGGAAGCTCCTTCCATGGGCGCAGGCAACCTGATTCGGGTCAAAGACAAGCTGGTCGTTCTTTCGGAAGATGGGGAACTGGTCGTTGTGGCAGCGTCGTCCGAGCGATTTCGTATTCTTCATCGTCAGCAGATTCTAGGGACGGGTGCACGGGCTCACTTTGCCTTGGCCAATGATCGCCTTTTTGCCCGCGATCAGCGTAGGCTTGTTTGCCTACGCCTGGATCAATTCGAGTAGGGAGCTCAGTTCTCGCTGACCGTGTTTCTGGGTTTCCCCTCCAGGAAGGAGCTCAGGTTGGATATGGTTTCCTTCATGAGTCGTTTTCTCGCGGCAAGGGTGGCCCACGCATAATGAGGAGTGATGAAACAGTTTTTTGCCTTGATCAACGGGTTTTCGGCAGAGGGCGGTTCGGAACTGAGCACATCCAATCCCGCTCCTGCGATCGTTCCGGAATCCAAGGCATCGGCGAGGGCTTGTTCATCGATCAGAGGACCTCGCGCCGTGTTGACCAGCAACGCGGTATCCTTCATCTTCTTAAGCCGTTGAGCGTTGACGCATTTCTCGGTGTCGGGAGTCAGTGGACAGTGCAAGGAAAGGACGTCGCTTTGAGCGAAGAGATCGTCGATTCGAAGGGCCTTTCCGTGAGCGGGGTCATCTTCGTTGAATGATCTCGAGTGGATGAGGACGGACATTCCGAATGCCTTTCCCAGTCGGGCAACGGCTTGTCCGATTTCGCCATATCCGAGAATTCCCAATTTTTTACCATCCAGTTCGTCGATGGCATTAATGCAATAAGAGAAATCGGGATGACTGCTCCATTTTCCTCCTCTGACGGAGTCGGCATGTTCCTCGATCCGGTGGGTAAAGCGAAGGACGTGAGCAAAGACTGCCTGGGCAACGGAGTTCGTGCTGTAGGACGGAACGTTTGTGACGGTGATTCCCTTTTCTTTGCAAAAGGCGAGGTCTACCACGTTATAGCCGGTAGCGGTAACTCCGACGTATCGAACTTCCGGGAGGGACGCTAGCGTTTCCCGGTTGACGAGTGACTTGTTGGTGATGATCACCTCGGCCCCAAGACATCTTTCCATGACTTGCTCGGGAGAAGTTCTTTCATACACTTGAAGTTCGCCCAACCTGGAGAGGTCATCCCATGAGAGATCTCCCGGGTTGAGGGTGTGACCGTCCAAGACTACAATTTTCATGATTTAGAGACTTTGGTCGTTTGTAAAAGGAAAATCAATGTCAGCGATGCCACCGGGCGTTTGTTAGTTTTTCGTCCAATCAGGGAAAGATTTTTCAAGGTCGAGCTTGTCCCCCATTTTCTTTTGCAATTTCAGCAGCTTGGGAAACAACTTGCCAATCACGTCCTTGCCCTTCGGTGTGGAAGCCAGGTCTTTCATTTCATCGGGATCCTTTTTCAAGTCGTAAACCCGTATGATGGGCACGTCCGGGTAGGCGATCAACTTGACGTCCTTGACCGTGATCGAACGTTGGGCGTCCAAGTAGGCACCGTAGATTTCCTTGTAGGGCGATTTCTTTGATTCTCCACGGGCCAAGGGCAGGATGTCGTTGAATTCGACGTGCTTGGGTTTCTCCACTCCGGCAAGAGCGAGTGAAGTGGCCATCACGTCTTGTAGGTAAATGGGGGCCTCGACTTGCTTGCCCTTGGGGATACCCGGGCCTTGTACGACAAAGGGAACGCGGGTGCTGTGCTCGTAGAGGTTTTGCTTCCCGAGCAAACCATGGTGGCCGACCCCCAATCCGTGATCGGCTGAGAAGAATACATAGGTTTCATCGGCCATGCCCGATTTCTCCAACGCGTCCAGTATAAGCCCGATTTGGACATCCATGTGGGTAATGATTGCGTAGTATTCCTGTCGGTTCACTTTGATGGCATGCTCGGTACGAGGCATCGGAGCAAGTTTCTCGTCCCTTAGGCTATGAGGGCAACGAATCTTGTCCTTATATGGATACATAGGGAGGAAATTGGATGGAACTTTGATCCGGCTCAGGGGATACTTGTCGATGAACTTCTTGGGGGCTTGGCGGGGGTCATGCGGCGCATTGAAGGCGACGTAGGCGAAGAAAGGATTTTGGTCGGCATGTTTCTTCGCTTCGTCCAGAAAAAAGACAGCGTCTTCGGCAACGATTTCACTCCAATGTTTTCCCCCCTTCCAAAACCCTTCGAATTTTGGATCGTAAGGACTCCACGGATCTGGTTTGCCCGGAAGTGGTCGGTTGTATCCTGCCGGTGTCTGGTTGGGCATACCTCCCCGTACGTTTCGGGTTACGTCGAAGCATTTTTCAGCGCTTGCCCGAACATGCCATTTACCAGTCATGTAAGTTTTGTAGCCGGCGCCTTTCATGTTTTCGGACCAGAAGCGCCCGGCAGCCCGTTCGTCCTCGGCTTTCTTGGATGCCTGCTCGGCTCGCCAGATGAAGCGTCCCGTGTTGAGCATGTGACGACTCGCAACGCAAACCGCACCACTCCATGACCCCATATTGTATGCCCGGGTGAAACTGGTACCCCCCTTCATCATTCGGTCGAGGTTGGGGGTTTCGATATCAGTTATCCCGAGCTGCCCGATGGTTTCGTAGCACTGATCGTCGGCAAAGATAAAGAGAACATTGGGCTTCTTCTCAGCATGGATAATGGCCGAGAAGGCAAGGGCCAACGCGACGATGAGGGCTTTGAGGGAAATCATTCCCCAATGGTTGGGCAATTATTGAATCGTGGCAAGTTTTGATCCATCCCTGGCGATTGATTTGGGATTACTCTCTCCTTTCCGCTTCAGGATCCGGTTCTTCCTCCTCTTTCAGTTCGGGCAGGCCCTCGGGCGGATCGGGTAAGGCCCAGTCATCAGCTACGCGATGGTCCGCATTTACCTCGAATTGACCGAATTGATCCCAAATATCGTAGTACTCAAATTTGTCATCGTCCATTTGGAGGATTCCTCCCACCCATTCGAGTAACCCGTTTTCATCGTAGCTCAGAAAGGATGCTCCGATGACCCTCCAGGTGCCTTCGTATTGGTTAAGCGAATAGCCTTCTTTTTCGAAGTTGATAGACTCACCGGAATAGGTTCCGTCTTCCTTGTGGATGAATTTGTTAATGCCGTATGACTCTTCGTCCTCCTCATCCGTCCAGTTTGATTTCCAGGTGCCTAGCAAATCGTTTTTGAAATGATGGGGTTTTTCCTTGGCCAGCATTTGAGCTGCAACGATTCTTGGCCGAATCTCCGGGTCACGCCAGGCGGGATC